>NZ_JAGQBE010000059.1 GCF_024345475.1 Cyanobium sp. T1B-Tous | reverse complement strand
GGAAGGGATTCAGCGTCCAGTTGTGGAAGCCCTGCAGGAAGAGCAGGAAGCGGAAGATCGCGGCCACCCCGAAGGAGGGAGCGAAGAACCAGCTGCTCTGGCCGAGGGGGTACATCAGGAAAACACTGACGAACACCGCGATCGGGCCCGAGAAGGCGATGGCGTTGTAGGGGCGGATGCCCACCAGGCGGGCGATCTCGAACTGACGCAGCATGAAGCCGATCAGGGCGAAGGCGCCGTGCAGGGCCACGAAGGGCCAGAGGCCACCGAGCTGGCACCAGCGCACGAAGTCGCCTTGGGCCTCAGGGCCCCAGAGCAACAGCAGGCTGTGGCCCATCGCATCAGCAGGGGTGCTGACGGCGGCGGTGAGGAAGTTGCAGCCCTCCAGGTAGGAGCTGGCAATGCCGTGGGTGTACCAGGAGGTGACAAAGGTGGTGCCGGTCAGCCAGCCACCCAGCGCCAGATAGGCGGTGGGGAACAGGAGCAGACCCGACCAACCCACAAATACGAAGCGGTCGCGCTTGAGCCAGTCATCGAGGACGTCGAACCATCCCCGCTGCGGCGCGCGCCCTAAAGCGATCGTCATGAGAGCGGCTTCATGAAGCGTTACAACGGAACTCTACGGGGCGCAGCCGTCAAGTGCGCAAGCCCGGCCGAAGAGTAAGCACTTTTACCTAAGGCCCCATCCGGGACTGAATTCGCCACAGTGGGGCCAGCCCCCTTCCCCTTCCATGTACGTCGTCGAGCTCTCCCTCAAGCTCAGCCCCATGCCCGTTGCCGTGCAGCGCAAGGAGCTGGCCGACGCCCAGGCCGTCTACGGCCAGGTGCGCCAGGCCCTCGAGGGGGAGGGCCCGCGGGTGCTGGAGCTCAGCTGCGAAAAGGAAGAGGAGAAGCGGATCAGCCTGCTGAGCAGCGAAGTGGTGGCCGTTCAGCTCTATGAGAAGTCGGCGGCGGGCAGCGGCGGCAAGCGCCCCGGGTTCAGCTTCGAAGGCTGAACTCCCCAGGCCATGGTCCCCCCCCTCACCGTGGAGCGGCTCAGCTTTGCCTGGCCGAACGGTCGCCCCGCACTGCGCCACTGCACCCTGCAGATTCCCCAGCCGGGCCTGTGGATGCTGGTGGGCAGCAACGGCAGCGGCAAGAGCACCCTGCTGCGGCTGGTGGCCGGCCTACTGGAGCCCAGAAATGGCCGCATCCAGGTGTCCGGCAAGGCGGCCCTGGTGTTCCAGAACCCCGATCACCAGCTGCTGCTGCCCAGCTGCGCCAGCGACCTGCAACTCGGCCTGCCCGCCGATCTCAGCGACGACGCCCGCCGCCACCGGGTGGCCCAGGCCCTCGAGCAGGTGGGATTGGCGGAGCTGGGTGAGCGGCCGATCCACACGCTCAGTGGTGGCCAGAAACAACGGTTGGCGATTGCCGGAGCCCTGGCCAGCGAAGCGGAGCTGGTGCTGCTCGATGAACCCACGGCCCTGCTCGATCCCGACAGCCAGCGCGACGTGCTGGAGCTGCTGTGGCAGCTCACCCATCGCCCCGAGGCACCCCTCACCGCCCTGTGGATCACCCACCGCCTCGAGGAGCTGAAGCGCTGTGATGGCGCCGCCCTGATGGAGCACGGTGCCGTCGGGCGATGGCAAAACGGCCCGTCTCTGGCCACCCAGCTGGCCCCCTTGCAGGGCGGCGGGCCTGAGGGGTAAGGTCTTCGGACCGGATTCTTCCGGCGTATTCCTCGGTAGCTCAGCGGTAGAGCGATCGACTGTTAATCGATTGGTCGCAGGTTCGAATCCCGCCCGGGGAGTTTTTGATCAACCGCAGCCTTCGGGTTGCGGTTTTTTTATGGGCGCCCAGCCGCCGGCCGCAACCGGGCCGCAACATTGAACTCCTAAAAAATCCTGAAGATCCTCAGGCCGAATCCTCCGGCTCGCTGCAGGCGAGCACTGGATTTCAGCCGTCTGCCGAGGCCCAGACCAGAGCCCGGAACCCCCAAACGGGGCTCCGGAGCGCACCCCGCCCCCAAGCAGGCTCTCGCCGTCAGGGCAAAAACGGAGAAAATGCAGTCAAATTCGCTGCAGCGGTAGCGATTGATTCACGGCTTGACGTACATCTCCTGACGTCCACCGCTAACGCTCCCCGCCTGTTGCCATGAAGCCCTGCATCCTGCTGATCGAAGACGACAGCGACATGCGCGAGCTGGTGGCAGGCCACCTCGAGCACGGTGGGTTTGACGTGCAACGGGCCGATGACGGCATCAAGGGCCAGGCCCTGGCCCTCCAATACAGCCCGGATCTGATCCTGCTGGATCTGATGCTGCCGAAGGTGGACGGGCTCACCCTCTGCCAGCGCCTGCGGCGGGATGAGCGCACCGCCAAGATCCCGATCCTGATGCTCACTGCCCTGGGGAGCATCAAGGACAAGGTGAGCGGCTTCAACTCCGGAGCCGACGACTACCTCGCCAAACCCTTCGACCTCGAAGAGCTGATGGTGCGGGTCAAGGCCCTGCTGCGCCGCAGCGACCATGCCCCCCTCTCGGCCAAGCACAACGAAATCCTCAGCTACGGCTGCCTCACCCTGGTGCCCGAGCGGTTTGAAGCCATCTGGTTCGATGCCCCGGTGCGCCTGACCCACCTCGAGTTTGAGCTGCTCCATTGCCTCCTGCAGCGCCACGGCCAGACCGTGGCTCCCTCGCTGATCCTCAAGGAGGTGTGGGGCTACGAACCGGACGACGACATCGAAACGATCCGCGTGCACGTGCGGCACCTGCGTACCAAGCTCGAGCCCGATCCCCGCAAACCCCGCTTCATCAAAACCGTCTACGGCGCGGGCTACTGCCTGGAGCTGCCCAGCGACGACCAGGTGGCCGACCTGGTGCCCCTGATCCACGAAGCCCGCCAAGCCCAGGCCAGCTGATCGCGCGGCCCCGGCCCCGCCTTTGGACGCTCAGAGGCCGGCCAGTTCCAGCAGGGCCACCTCCCAGGCCAGCCGGGGCTGCACATAGGAGCGCAACTGGCTGCGCAGCCGTTCAAGGCGCTGCAGCTGGGCCAGCGGGGCCTGACGGCGCCAGAGGGCCAACTGCCACCAGCCCAGCAGCCACAGCTGCTGCTCGGCATCGAGGGCCTCGGCCAGATCCCTGGCCAGGGCCAGGGCCTGCAACGGATCGGCCGACGCGGCCAAGCCCAGCAGACGGTCGGCCAGCCCCTCCGGCAGGGCAGCCCAGGCCTGACGGCAGCGCAGCAACGCCCCCGGGGAGCCGGCGGCCAGCTCCAGCAGGAGCGGCGGGTCATCGCCAATCCCCGCCTCGCCGCAGCGCTCCAGCACCGTGGCCAGCTGGCTGGGGCTCAGCCGGGTGAAGGGGATCTGCTGGCAGCGGGAGCGGATCGTGGTGAGCAGCTGATCCGGTGCGGCCGCGATCAGGATCAGCAGGCCATCGCCGGGCTCTTCCAGGGTTTTGAGCAGGGCATTGGCCGCCCCCTCGGCCATCGCCTCGGCCCCCTCGAGCACCACCAGGCAGCCCTTGGCCTCCACGGCTCGGCGGGACAGGAACCGCGACACCTCCCGGATTTGCTCCAGGCGCAGCTGGGGCGCCGCCCGCCGGGCCAAGCCCAGCTCCTCCGCCTTGGAGGCGGGCACCAGCTGGCCCTTGTCCTGGTAGGTGGGCTCCACCCAGAGCAGGTCGGGGTGGTTGCCCTCCTGCAGGCGCCGACGGGTGGCGGCAGCGCCGTCCGGGCCCGCCAGCACCCCCTCCAGGAAGCGCAGGGCCGCCAGCCGCCGGCCCACCCCATCCGGGCCGGCAAACAGATAGGCCGGTGCGAGCCGCCCCTGGGCCAGGGAGGCCTCCAGCAGGGCCACGGCCCTGGGCTGGCCGAGCAGGTCGTCGAACAGGGCCGTCACGGGCAGGACGCCAGGTGGACCAGCGCGGCACGGCAGACCTCGGCCACCCGCGCCGGCGGCTGGGTGGCATCGACGCGCCACCAACCGCGCTCGCAGGCCAGCAGCTCAAAGCCCGTCACCACCCGCTGCAGGAAGGCCTCGCCACTGGCCTCGATGCGATCGGCGGCGCGATCGCCGCGGCGGCGCAGGGATTCCGCCAGGGGCAACGCCAACCAGAGGGTGAGATCGGGAGCCAGGCCACCGGTGGCCAGCTGCTCGAGCTGGGCGATGCGAGCTCGGTCGAGGCCGCGGCCATGGCCCTGGTAAGCGGCAGTGGAGCCACTGAAGCGGTCGCTGAGCACCCAGTGGCCCGCCGCCAGGGCAGGCCGGATCAGCTGCTCCACATGCTGGGCCCGGTCGGCGGCGTAGAGCAGCAACTCGGCCATCGGTTCCGGGGCCGCCTCGCCCGGGGGATGCAAGAGCAGCTGGCGCAGGGCGGCGCCCAGGGCTGTGCCCCCCGGCTCCCGGGTCACAACCAGCTCGGCTCCCGGTGCCAGCAGGCCACTGCCCGGCAACCAGGTGCGCAGGGCCTCCAGCTGGGTGCTCTTGCCACAGCCATCGATGCCTTCCAGCACCACGAACCGGCCTCGGGGGCCCATGGCCGGTTCTGCCACCTGGAAATCAGCGGGAAGGGTGGGCCCCATCCTGCAGCAGCAGGGCATTGGCCACCACCGTGATCGAGCTCATCGCCATCAACAGGGCCGCCAGGGGGGGCGTGAGCAGCACCCCGAAGCCGGGCAGCAGCACGCCGGCGGCCAGGGGCAACACGATCAGGTTGTAACCGAAAGCCCAGGCCAGGTTCTGGCGCACCTTGGCCATGGTCTGGCGGGCCAGCACCACGGCGCGCACGATGCCCTGCAGCTGGTCGCCCATCACCACCAGATCGGCCGTGTCCTGGGCGATCTGGGTGCCGGTACCCACCGCAATGCCCAGATCCGCCGCGGCCAGGGCGGGGGCATCGTTGATGCCATCCCCCACCATGGCCAGGGCGCCGCGGGCCGGGTGCTGCAGGATGCGCTCGAGTTTCTGCTCGGGCCGCAGTTCCCAGGCCAGCTCCGACTCCCGCAACCCCAGCCGGGCCCCCAGCTGCTGCACCGGCTCCCGCCGATCGCCGCTGAGCAGGCCGAGCTCCAGTCCCAGAGCCCGCAGCTCCGCAAGCACGGCAGCGGCATCGGGGCGGGGCTGGTCCTCCACCGCCACCAGCCCCAGCAAGCCCTGCTCACCGGCCACGGCCAACACACTGGCCCCATGGCACTCCAGCTGCGCCTGGTGGGCGAGCCATTCCGGCGCGGGCGCCTCCTGAACCCAGCCCAGCCGCCCCACCCGCAGCCGCTGGCCATCAATCGAGCCCACCACCCCTTGCCCCACGCTGGTGTGCGCCTCGCTCACGGGCAGCAACTCCAACCCGCGGCGCTGGGCCTCCTGCAGCAGGGCAAAGCCCAGGGGATGGCGGCTGCCCGTCTCAAGGCTCGCCGCCAGCTGCACCAGCCGATCGGCCCCGAGCTCCCCCAGGGGCTGCACCGCCGCCACCAGGGGCCGGCCGCGGGTGAGGGTGCCGGTCTTGTCAAACAGCATGGCCTGAAGCCCCGCGGCGGTTTCGATCGCATCGCCGCCCCGGAACAGCAGGCCCTCCCGGGCGGCACGGCCCGTACCCACGGTGATGGCGGTGGGGGTCGCCAGGCCCAGGGCACAGGGGCAGGCCACCACCAACACCGCAATGGCCAGCTGGAGGGCCAGGGCAAAGGGGGTTTCGGCGGCAGTGCCCATCGCCCCGTGGCTGGCACCGTGGCCGCCCATCAGGCCAGCCCCGTGGGGGCTGAGCACCTGGGGCCAGAGGTGGGCGCCGAGCAGCCACCAGAACAGCAAGGTGGCCACCGCCAGCGCCAGCACCACCAGGGTGAACCGGCCCGCGATCCGGTCGGCCAGCCCCTGGATCGGCGCCTTGCGGGCCTGGGCCCTCTCCACCAGGTGGATGATCCGGGCAATGGCGCTGTCGGCGCCGCGGCGGCGCACCTCCAGCACCAGGGGGGCCTCCAGGTTGAGGCTGCCCGCAGCCAGCTCGCTGCCAGCGACGGCCTGGAGCGGCAGGGGTTCGCCCGTGAGGCCGGACACATCGACCGCCGAGGCCCCCTCGAGCACCACCCCATCCACCGGCACCCGATCGCCCGGGAGCAACTGAACGCGGTCACCGGGCCGCAGGCCACCCACCCTTACGGGGCGCGGGGGGCCCTCACCCAGCAGCAGCAGGGCGGTGTCGGGCTGGAGCTCGGCCAACTCTTCCAAGGCCCGGCCCGTGCGAAAACGGGCACGCTCTTCCAGGAAGCGACCCAGCAACACGAAGCCCAGCAGCATCACGGGCTCGTTGAAAAAACAGGGCCAGCCGCGCTGGGGCCACAGAAAGGCCACCAGGCTGGCCAGGTAGGCACTCAGCACGCCGAGGCCCACCAGGGTGTCCATGCTGGGCATGCCGGCCAGGGCCGTCTGGACGCCCCGCACCAGGATCGGCCGACCCGGGCCGACCAGGGCCACGGTGGCCACCAGGGCATGGATCCAGATCGCCCCGAGCCCGGCCAGGGCGAGATGGCCCAGCACCGACACCAGCAACAGGGCCAGGGCCACCACCAACTGGCGCCAGTTCTGCCACCAGGTGCGCGTCTGGAGCCGCTCCCGCCGGGTGGGCAACTCGCCTTCGCTGGCCCGCAGGCGGGCGTGGAAACCCAGACCCTCCAAAGACTGGAGCAGGGCGCCCTGGTTGGCCTCCGGCGACACGACGTCCACCCAGGCGGTGCGGGTGAGCAGGTTGACACTGGCCTGGCGCACGCCGGGCTGGTCGAGCAGCCGCTGTTCAACGGCCCGCACGCAACCGCCGCACTTCATGCCCTCGATATCCAGCAGGAGGGGCTCCAGCGGGAGGGGCTCCTGCATAAGGGGCTCCTGAAGCGTGGGCAAGGCCGGCAGGGAGCAGATCCGCTCAGGCTAGGGAGATCCGTCAGGATGGGCGCCACGCAGCCCACCGACGTCACCGTGCCCCGCAGCCAACGCAACGACAACTTCATCGACAAGAGCTTCACGGTGATGGCCGACCTGATCCTCAAGGTGCTGCCCACCAACCGGCGCGCCAAGGAGGCCTTCGCCTACTACCGCGACGGCATGAGCGCCCAGGCCGACGGGGAGTACGCCGAAGCCCTGGAGAACTACGAGGAAGCCCTCAAGCTCGAGGACGACCCCAATGACAAGGCCTTCATCCTCTACAACATGGCCCTGGTGTTCGCCAGCAACGGCGAGCACGCCAAGGCACTCGACTTCTACGGCCAGGCCCTGGATCTCAACAGCAAGATGCCCCAGGCCCTCAACAACATGGCGGTGATCCACCACCACCTGGGGGCCATTGCCGAAGAGCGGGGCGATGCCGATGAGGCCGACCGCTGCTTCGACCAGGCCGCGGACTTCTGGGGCAAGGCGATCCGCCTGGCCCCCAACAACTACATCGAGGCCCAGAACTGGCTCAAGACCAGCGGCCGCGGCAGCGTGGATGTGTATTTCTGAGGCTCAGAGATCGGCGGGATTGAGCCAGCGCAATTCCTTGAAACGGCTAAAGCCGCGGTCGAAGGACACCCAGGTGGCATTCACTTCCAGGGCCGCAGCCGCCAGGTAGACATCGGTCATGTCAACAGAACTGGGCCGGTAATCGAGAACCATCCGGCGGAAGAGGCCCCAATGTCTCGGCCCGGGGTCGAGGACGGATACCGCTGGAGACGCCAAAAGGCTGTCGATAAAGCCCACGGCCTCCGCCGGATCGAGGGGCTCACTAAACACGCGGCGGTCGGTGACAACCCGCAGAAAGCCGCTGACCACAACGGAAAACAGGCCCAGTCCTTCGGGCTCAGCGCGATGCTCCAACAGCCAGGAGCGGGCTAGCGCATGGCGAGGTGAAGCAGCCACACAGGCCTGCACCAGGACATTCACGTCAACGCAGTGCATCTGGGTCAGTGCATCTGGGTCAGTGCATCTGGGTCAGCGCAACTGATCCAGGGGCAGCCCTTCGTCGAGCAGCTCCCGCACGGTGGAGAGATCGTCGAGGTCAACACCTGGGCGCAGAACGCCACCGGCATGGACTGGCAGCAGGGGCAGCGCCGCCTGTTTCAGCAGGTGGGCACGGTTGAGGTAAGCCTGCAGCGCCGCCTCAAACACCGATCCCACCGTGCTGCCTTCTCGAGCGGCCTGGACCTTCGCCTGCTCGTAGAGGGCGTCGCTGATGGTGAGCGTGGTGCGCATGGGCGCATCTTAATGCGCGAGCTACGCATCTTGATGCAGAACCTGCCACTCAGGCCCGGTCGTCCGCCGGATTCACCCCCAGGGCCGCCACCAGCGCCTCGGCCACCCCGCCGGCCTCCAGCAGCTGCAGGCCCAGCCCGGCAGCGGCCTTGGCCAGCCCTGATCCCTTGGGCACCACCGCCCGGGTGAAGCCCAACCGCGCCGCCTCCTGCAGCCGCAGCTCCAGTTGCCCCACGGGCCGGAGCTGGCCGCCCAGGCCCAGCTCGCCCACCAGCACCGTGCCGGGGGGCAGGGTGAGGTCGCGGTAGCTGGCCACCACCGCCGCGGCCACCCCCAGATCCGCCGCCGGCTCCTCCACCTCCAGGCCCCCGGCCACCGCCAGGTAGCAGTCGAAGCGCGACAGCGGCAGGCCCAGGTGCTTTTCCAGCACCGCCAGGATCTGGTGCAGACGGTTGGCGGCGATGCCCGTGGCGCTGCGGCGCGGGCTGGCATAGCTGGTGGTGCTCACCAGGGCCTGGAGCTCCACCACCAGGGGCCGGGTGCCCTCGCAGGCCACGATCGTGGCGGTGCCGGCGCTGGGTTCATCACCGCCCAGAAACAACTCACTGGGGTTGGTCACCTCGGCCAGGCCCCGGTCGCGCATCTCGAACACGCCCAGCTCGTGGGTGGCGCCAAAGCGGTTTTTCACCGCCCGCAGCAGCCGGTGGCTGGCGAAGCGATCGCCCTCGAAGGTGAGCACCGCATCCACCAGGTGCTCCAGCACCTTCGGGCCCGCCAGGGCGCCTTCCTTGGTCACGTGACCCACCAGCAGCAGGGCCGTGTCCTGGCGCTTGGCGATGCGGGCCAGGGCGGCGGCACAGTCGCGCACCTGGGCCACGGAACCGGGAGCGCTGCCCAGCTCGGCATCGTGCAAGGCCTGGATGCTGTCGATGATGGCCACCGCCGGCCGCAGGGCTTCGAGCTCCTGCAGCACCAGCTCCAGGTCAGTTTCGGCCAGCAGCTGGAAATCGGCCCCAACCTCAGGATCGCCAGCGGGATCACCCAGGCCGCTCTGGGCCAGCCGGCGCCAGCGCAGCTTCACCTGCTGGGCCGACTCCTCGGCACTCACGTAGAGCACGCTGGCCCGGCCCGCCATGGAACAGGCGCTCTGCAACAGCAGGGTGCTCTTGCCGATGCCCGGGTCACCGCCCACCAGCACCAGCGATCCGGGCACCAGCCCGCCGCCCAGCACCCGGTCCAATTCGCCATAGCCGCTGCTGAGCCGCTGGAGCGGCCGCTCTCCCACCGCCTGGATCGGCTCCGACCGCCGCGGCTGGCCGGAGCCCGCGCCCTCCACCGGCTCCACCACCGGCCGCCGCCGCCGGTTGTCGGCCGCCGGGGCGGCCTTCTGCTCCACCAGGGTGTTCCAGCTGCCGCAACCGGAACAGCGCCCAAAGAACTGGCGCGTCTGGGACCCACAGCTGGTGCAGACGAAAACGGTGCTGGGCTTGGCCACGGATAGGGCTGGAACGAGGGGGCTGGTCGACGAGCTGTATGAAGAAAGGTGGCGTTGAATGCAACGTTCGCCCCTCAGGCCTTTTCAGTAGGGGCTATCTGATGTAGCAGCTCGGCTGCGGCGATGACGGTTTCCGCCCCCACCACCATCCACGGGACCAACCACGGCAAAGAGACGATCCTGGTCGTGGATGACGAAGCCAGCATCCGCCGGATCCTGGAAACGCGCCTGTCGATGATCGGCTACCAGGTGGTGACCGCCTGCGATGGCGTCGAGGCCCTGGAGCTGTTCAAGACCAGCCAGCCCGACCTGGTGGTGCTCGACGTGATGATGCCGAAGCTGGATGGCTACGGCGTCTGCCAGGAGCTGCGCAAGGAATCCGACGTACCGATCGTGATGCTCACGGCCCTGGGCGATGTGGCCGACCGCATCACCGGCCTGGAGCTGGGCGCCGACGACTACGTCGTCAAGCCCTTCAGCCCCAAGGAATTGGAGGCCCGCATCCGCTGCGTGCTGCGCCGGGTGGAGAAGGAGGCGGTGGCCGGCATCCCCAACTCCGGGGTGATCACCGTGGGCGACCTGCGCATCGACACCAACAAGCGCCAGGTGTACCGGGGCGACGAACGCATCCGGCTCACCGGCATGGAGTTCAGCCTGCTGGAGCTGCTGGTGAGCCGCAGCGGCGAACCCTTCAGCCGCGGCGAGATCCTCAAGGACGTGTGGGGGTATACCCCGGAGCGCCACGTGGACACCCGGGTGGTGGATGTCCATATTTCCCGGCTGCGCTCCAAACTGGAGGATGATCCGGCCAACCCCGAGCTGATCCTCACGGCTCGCGGCACCGGATATCTGTTCCAACGCATCGTTGACGCCGTTGCCTCCGAAGGGTCCTGACAAGCGCGCCAAGCCCAGCCGGGCGATTCGCCGGCTGGTGATCTGGTATCGCCGCAACGCTGCGGTGACCAGCCTGGTGGACAGCGCCACCAGCACCGCTGGCTCCATGGCCGGCAACATGGCCGGAGCGGCCGGGGCGGCCACCAGCGTGGCCGGCAACATGGCCAACACGGTGCTGCAGCCGCTGGTGTTCGATCCGTTGCGCCGCCTGCAGCGGGGCCTGGGCGGCCCCGATGAGGACAAGCCGATCAACGACGCCGACCGCCTCTGGGTGGCCGTGGATGGCATGGGCGGCGACTTCGCCCCGGGCCCGATCCTGGAGGGCTGCCTGAGGGCGGTCGAGCTGCTGCCCCTGCGGGTGCGGTTCGTGGCTGAACAGGCCCCACTCCAGGCCGCCATGGCCGAGATGGGCCTGCAGGAGGAGCTCGACGAGGCCGTGGCCCGGGGACTGATTCAGCTGGTGGCCAGCGGCCCCTCGGTGGGCATGGATGAAGAGGCCACGGTGGTGCGCAAGAAGCGTGACGCCAGCATCAACATGGCCATGGACCTGGTCAAACAGGGCCAGGCCACGGCCGTCTATTCCGCCGGCAACTCCGGAGCGGTGATGGCCTCGGCCATCTTCCGGCTGGGCCGGCTCAAGAGCATCGATCGCCCCGCCATCGGCGCCCTCTTCCCCACCAAGGACACCGAGCAGCAGGTGCTGGTGCTGGATGTGGGCGCCAACATGGACTGCAAGCCGGCCTACCTGCACCAGTGGGCCCTGCTGGGCCACATCTACAGCCGCGATGTGCTGCAGGTGGCCAACCCCCGCATCGGGCTGGTGAACATCGGCGAGGAGGAGTGCAAGGGCAACGAGCTGTGCCTGCGCACCTACCCCCTGCTGGCGGAAGAGGAGCGCTTTGTGTTCGCCGGCAACTGCGAAGGCCGGGACATCCTCTCCGGGGAATTCGACGTGGTGGTGTGCGATGGCTTCACCGGCAACGTCCTGCTGAAGTTCCTCGAATCGGTGGGCAGCGTGCTGCTGGATGTGATCAAGGAGGAGCTGCCCCGGGGCCGCCGCGGCAAGGTGGGCTCCGCCTTCCTGATCAACAACCTGCGCCGCATCAAGAAGCGCCTCGACCACGCTGAACACGGCGGTGCCCTCTTGCTCGGCGTGGATGGGGTGTGCGTGATCGGCCACGGCAGCAGCAAGGCCCTCTCGGTGCTGAGCGCCCTGCGCCTGGCCCACTCCGCCGCCAGCCATGGCGTGATGGCCAACCTCCATGCCCTCACGACAACTGTGGTTGACTGACCCCACTGTCGGCTGAATCCGGTGCCACTCGGCGGCGTCAACACACCAGCGGTGCTGGGGGGCATGGCCCTGGTGGGTTGCGGCAGTGCCGTACCGGCGGCCAGCATCACCAACCAGCAACTCAGCGAGCGAGTTGACACCAACGACGACTGGATCCGCACCCGCACCGGCATCGGCGCCCGCCGGGTCGCCGGACCGGAGGAATCGCTCACCTGCCTGGCCAGCCGGGCCGCCCAGGCCGCCCTCGACCACGCCGGCTGGACCGCGGACGACGTTGACCTGATTCTGCTGGCCACCTCCAGCCCCGACGATCTGTTCGGCACGGCACCGCGGGTGCAGGGGGCCCTCGGGGCCAGCCGCGCCGTGGCCTTCGACCTCACGGCCGCCTGCAGCGGCTTTCTGTTCGCCCTGATCACGGCCGGCCAGTACCTGGGCAGCGGCGCCATGAAGCGGGCCCTGGTGATCGGAGCCGACCAACTCAGCCGCTGGGTCGACTGGGACGACCGCAGCACCTGCGTGTTGTTCGGCGATGGGGCGGGGGCCGTGGCCGTGGAGGCCTGCGCGGCCGATGCCACCGGCCTGCTGGGCTTCCGCATGCGCTCCGACGGCAGCCGCAACGGCTGCCTCACCCTGGCCCAGGTGGACCGCCACAACCCCTTGCTGGGGGGACTGACGGCCCAACAGGGCGGCTTCGCGCCCATCGCGATGAACGGCCAGGAGGTCTACAAATTTGCGGTGCGGGAGGTGCCGGCGATCCTCAGCGAGCTGCTGGAGGCCACCGGCACCGCCCCGGAGCAGCTCGACTGGCTGCTGCTGCACCAGGCCAACCAGCGCATCCTCGATGCCGTGGCCGATCGCTTCGCCATGCCCCACGACCAGGTGCTCAGCAACCTGGCCCTGTACGGCAACACCTCGGCCGCCACGATCCCGCTGATGCTGGATGAGGCCGTGAAAGACGGCCGGGTGCAGCCCGGCCATCTGCTGGCCAGCAGTGGCTTTGGCGCGGGCTTGAGCTGGGGGGCTGCCCTGCTGCGCTGGGGCGGGCCCAACGGAGGCTGAGGCCTAATCTCCTGCCACTTCCACAGAGGCGGCAGCATGGGCATTGCCTGGGTGTTTCCCGGCCAGGGCTCACAGAAGGTGGGCATGGCCGACGCCGTGCTGGAGCTTCCCGGAGCCCGGCAGCGCTTTGCCCAGGCCTCGGAGCTGCTGGGGCGGGATTTACTGGCCATTTGCGACGGCAGCGCCACAGGCGAGCTGGCCGATCTCAACGACACCCGCAACACGCAGCCTGCCCTGTTTGTGATTGAGAGCCTGCTGGCCGATGGGCTCAAGGCCCAGGGCCGCACGGCCCAGGTGGTGGCTGGCCACAGCCTCGGGGAGCTGGTGGCCCTGCACGTGGCCGGGGTGTTCGACGTCGCCACCGGCCTGGCCCTGATGCACACCCGCAGCACCCTGATGGCCGCGGCGGGCGGTGGCGCCATGACCGCCGTGATGGGCTTCGATCGCGGCGAGCTGGAGGCCCTGGTGGCCGCCACCGACGGGGTGGTGATCGCCAACGACAACAGCAGCGCCCAGGTGGTGCTCTCCGGCAGCCCGGAGGCGGTGGCGGCCGTCAGCGGCCAACTCACCTGCAAACGGGCCATTCCCCTGGCGGTGAGTGGCGCCTTCCACTCGCCCTTCATGGCGGCAGCGGCCGAAGCCTTTGCGGCCGAACTGGAGGCGGTGCCCTTCGCCGACGCGGCGATCCCCGTGCTCAGCAACACGGACCCCACGCCAGAAACCAACGGGGCTGCGCTCAAGGCCCGCCTGATTCACCAGATGACCACCGGGGTGCGCTGGCGCGAAACGATGGACACGTTCGGCGCCCTGGGCATCACCACCGCCGTGGAAATCGGCCCCGGGGCCGTGCTCAGCGGCCTGATCAAGCGCGGCTGTGAGGGCATCACCACCGCCCAGATCGGCAGCGCCGCCGACCTCGGCGTGGACGGCGGACTGTGAACGGGCGCGTGAAGCGGCTGCTGCGCCGCCGTAAACCCACCGAACCTCCGGCCCTGATCCGCACGCCCCGGCCCAGCCTCACCTACCGGCTGATCAGCTATCTGCTGGTGTTCCCGGTGTTTCGGCTGCTGTTCCGGGGCCGCACCGCCGGCAATGCCAACGTGCCGATGGAGGGCGCCCTGGTGGTGGTGGCCAACCATGGCTCCCACCTCGATCCGCCCCTGCTGGGCCACGCCCTGGGCCGGCCGGTGGCGTTCATGGCCAAGGCCGAGCTGTTTCGGGTGCCGATCCTGGGGCCGATCATCCGGGCCTGTGGCGCCTATCCGGTGTCCCGCGGCGCCAGCGACCGGGAGGCGATCCGCACCGCCACCGACCGGTTGCTGGAGGGCTGGGCCACGGGCGTGTTCATCGACGGCACCCGCCAGAGCAATGGCCGGGTCAACGATCCCCAGGCTGGCGCCGCCCTGCTGGCGGCCCGGGCCGGCGTGCCCCTGCTGCCGGTGGCGATCATCAACAGCCACCGGGCTCTGGGGCCCGGTCAACAGGGCGCCCGGTTGGTGCCGATCCACATCCGCATCGGCACGCC
>NZ_JAGQBE010000058.1 GCF_024345475.1 Cyanobium sp. T1B-Tous | reverse complement strand
GAGGGCGGCGGCGAGGGCGTCGGCGGCGTCGTCGGGGCGGGGTGGGGTGTCGAGGTTGAGCTCCCGCATCACCGCCTCGAGCACGTCGTCCTTCTGGGCGTGGCCATGGCCGGTGAGGGCCAGCTTGATCTGCATCGGCGGAAACTCCACCACCGGCACCTTGAGGCGCGCCAGGGTCATCATCAGCACGCCGCGGGCCTGCACCACCGAGATCGTGGTGCTGGAGCGGTAGAAGAAAAACTTCTCCACCACCGCCAGATCGGGTTGCCACGTGCGGATCAGCACCCGCAGGTCGCGGGCGATCTCCACCATTCGATCCCCTTCGCTGCGGCCGGGATCGGTGCGGATGATGCCGCAGTCGAGCAGGTGCTGGGCGCCGCCCCGGTGCTCCTCCACCTCGATCATCCCGTAGCCGACGCGGGCCAGACCGGGATCGATGCCGAGGATCCTCATGCGGGCCGGCGGCTGGGCATCAGGCCGCCAGGGCGAGCTCGAAGGCGCTGCGGTCGCTGCTGTCGGGGCGGTTAAACACCTTGCAGAACACCTTCACCACCCGGTCGCCCGAGTCGATCTGCTCGAGCGGATCCTTGCGCAGGCGGTGGCGCAGGCAGCAGGCCACCACCCGGGCCACGTCGTCTTCGGTGACCTCGGTGCGGCCCTCAAACGCGGCCAGGGCGCGGGCGGCGCGGTTGGTGACGATGTCGCCGCGCAGGCCATCCACATCCAGTTCGCCGCAGATGCCGGAGATGCGGATGCGCAGATCGTCGTCGATCTGCACTTGGGGCAGAAGCTTCTGGGCCGCGATCACCCGATCCTGCAGGGCGTCCTGGGTGGGCTGCACGGCGGTGTTGAACCCGTCGGGGTCGTTGTCGAAGGCGGTGCGCTGATCCACCACCTGCACCCGCAGCTCGGGGTTGCGCACGGTGCGCACCTCCACGCTCATGCCGAAGCGATCCAGCAGCTGGGGCCGCAGCTCGCCCTCCTCCGGGTTGCCGGAGCCGATCAGCACGAAGCGGGCGGGGTGGCGCACGCTCACGCCCTCCCGTTCCACCGTGTTCCAGCCGGAGGCGGCCGAGTCGAGGAGCACGTCCACCAGGTGGTCGTCGAGCAGGTTCACCTCATCGACGTAGAGCAGGCCCCGGTTGGCCTTGGCCAGCAGACCCGGCTCGAAGGCCCGCACGCCCTCGCTGAGGGCCTTTTCGATGTCGATGGTGCCGCAGAGGCGGTCTTCGGTGGCGCCCAGGGGCAGGTCGACCATCGGCACCTGACGGGGCTCCACGGGCAGCTGCTCGCCCTGCTCGGCGCGGGCGCGCACCTCCGTGCTCTGCAGGTCGGGGTCGCTGGGGGAGCTGTTGTAGGGGTCGCCGGCCACCACGTCGATCTCGGGCAGCAGGTCGGCCAGGGCACGGATCGTGGTGGATTTGCCGGTGCCCCGGTCGCCCATGATCATCACGCCGCCGATGCGCGGATCGATCACGTTGAGCAGCAGGGCCAGCTTCATCTCCTCCTGCCCGACGATGGCGGTGAAGGGGAAGACCCTGCGCTTCCTGGGCTGACTCACGGAGCGGATACCGGCGGTGTGGGCGATTGTTTCACAGGCCACACGCCGGGCAGGGGTGTGCGGGGGCGCCAGGCATCACAGCGGCAGGGCCGCTTCCCCGCCTCGATGAGCCGACCACAACGGGGCAGGAGAAGCCCCATCACCTCCCCCTAGCCTCAGCCGGCGGCCCGATTCCGAGACTCCCCCATGGCGCGAAATCTGGCTGAGCTGCTCCATGGCGGCCCCGTCACCGCGGCCGAGGTGGAGCGCATCAGCGACACGCTGATCTTCGAGCCGGGGCGGCCAGGGCCAAAGTTTCTCAAGTTCGTGATCCTGCTGGTGCTGGCCTCCGCCATCGCCAGCTTCGGCCTGCTGGGTGATTCGGTGGCGGCTGTGATCGGCGCCATGATCGTGGCGCCGCTGATGCTGCCGATCATGGGATTGGCGTTCAGCATCAGCCTCGGCGACCGGCCTCGGATCCTCAACTCGCTGCTGGTCAGCCTGGCGGGTATCGCCATCGCGGTGGTGGTGGGCTTCCTGCTCACGCTGCCGGTGGCAGGCCTGTTGCACCCTCAGACCATCCCACAGGTGATGGTGCGCACGGCACCGCATCTGCTCGATCTGATGGCCGCCCTTGCCACCGGAGTGGCCGGCGCCTTCGCCCTAGCGCGCCGCGATGTCTCCGACACCCTGCCGGGGGTGGCAATCGCCGTGTCGCTGGTGCCACCGCTGGCCAATGTGGGCATCCTGCTGGCCTTCGGAGAGCCGACGCTCGCCAGCGGCAGCCTGCTGCTGTTCATCACCAACTACATCGCGATCCTGCTCACCGGCGCCGCTGTGTTCGCGCTGATGGGCTTCCGCCAGGCCGCCACCGGACCGTTCGATGCCCGCGCCAGGCGCCAGGCCCTGGCGATCGCCCTGGGCGGCCTGCTGGCCATCACGATTCCCTTGGCCATCACCAGTGAACGGCTGATCGTCACGAACCGGATCACGGTTCACACCGCGGCCCTGGCCCGTGAGTGGCTGCGCGGCTCCGGCTACAGCGTCGAATCGGTGGATGGCGAGACCGCCGATGGCAGCGTGCGCCTGCTGCTGGCGGGCAGCGGCAGCCTGCCTCCAGTCGACCGGCTCGAACAGCGCACCCGCCGTGTGCTCGCAGGCCGTCCGCTGCAGGTCAAGGTGCTGCAGGGCAGCAGCTTCTCGCTCATGCCGAAGCGACCCTGAACTCCAGGTGCAGGTCCTGGGAGCGCTCTCAGCGGCCCCGGCTGCCGCGCGTCGGCAGCGCGCCGGCAGCCGAGGAAGGTGCGCCTGTCGCCGGTGCGACGACCGGTAGCAGTGACAAAACCTGGGGCGGGGTGGCGTCGGCCGGATAGATCAGCCGCACCTGCAGTTGGCGGCTGGCGCCGGGCGCCAGGCTCACCCTGCCGAGGGCGGGCCCGGGCTCGCCGGCCCGCTGCACCAGGTGGAAACTGCGCCGTCCCGCTGGCCGTCCCGGTGCACCCGAGGGAGCGGGCTCACCATCGAGGCCGGTCACCTCCACCGTGCCGCGGAACATCACCGGCCGATTGCCGGGGCTGCCGTGGAAGCGCAGGCCGCCGGCGGCGGCATCGCCCTTGAGCGGCGATTCCAGGGCCAGCTCCAGCGCCACCGGCTTGGCGGTGTCGTTGCGCAGGGGGATGCTCAGGTCGTATTCGACGCCGTAGTTGCCGTGGGCGGCCCAGGCTGTGCCGGGGTAGAAGGCCTGCAGCTCGGCGGTCTGCACCTGGCCGCTGCCGAGGCTGCCCCGCTCCAGGCTGCTGATCGGCCAGGAGATCGGCGCCCGGCGCACGCTCAGCCAGGCCTGCCCCGGATCGGTGAGGCGGGTGCGCCAGGTGCTGCCCACCTGCACCCCACTCACCCGCGAATACACAAGCGACCCCTTGGCGCCCCGGGGGGTGGGCGCATGCTCCCGGGGGCTGAGGCCCCCCTCCAGCAGGGCGGCCCAGGCACTGGCCGGCGGCGGCGCGTTGCCGCTGCCGAAGGCGGCCAGGGTGGCGAGGCTCACGGGGCCGGAGCTCTCCAGCCGCAGCTGCAGGTTGCGGCCGTTGAGCAGGGGGTCGAGGCCCCGCACCGGCAGGGGCAACACCACCAGGGTGGTGGGGGCGCCGGGGGCCAGGGTCCAGCTGGCGGGCAGTTCGGCGCTGCGCTGGCGGGTCAGCAGTTCGGTGGCCACCCGGCTGCCCGGGCCCGCATAGATCGGGGTGCTGCCCTGGGCCATCAGGGCGGGCAGGGGCAGGAAGGGGGCGCCGGCCTGGCCGGGATCCACGGCCTGGGAGAGGGCGGTGGAGCCGCTCAGCAGCTTCAGGCTCACGGGCTGGGAGCCGCGGGGCGCGGCCAGCACCACCAGCCACAGGGTGGAGTTGAGGCTTTCGGGCTTGCCCGCATACACGTGGTGGCTGAACAGGTCGAAGCGGCCGTTGAGGGCCACATCCAGGTGGGCCTCCGGCACCGCGCGCCCGGCCTTGGGAAAGGTGGAGAGCAGGATCCCGGGCTCGCGGATCAGCTCCGGGTTGTTGTCGTTCACCAGCAGCACCCGGTCGAGGCTGCCGCTCAGGGGGGCCACGGTTTGGGGCCGCAGCACGGGGGCCGGCTGGGGGCTGGGGGCCTGGGCCAGAGCAGGGTGCAGGAGGGCAGGCGGTGTCAGGACACCCGTAAGCAGCAGGGCGCCGGCCCAGGGGGCGGGGCAGGTGCGGACGGTGCGGCTCATTTGCGGCCCACCAGGGCTTTGGCCACTTCGCCGGCCATGGCGCGGATCAGGTCAGTGGAGCGGGGATCGTTGAAGGGACCCTTCACCATGAAGGCCGCCACGGCCCGCTGGCCATTGGGCAGCTGGATCAGGGCCGCATCGGCGTAGGCGATGCCGATGTCGCCGGTCTTGTTGTAGGTGGTGATCCCGAAGCTGAGCAGCTCGCTGTCCGGGTCGGCACCGTCCTTGCCTAGCCCCTGCAGCAGACCCAGGGGGATCAGGGTGTTGGTGCGGGAGCTGCCCATGATTTCCCGGAACAGGTCGCGGGCCCTGGGGCTGAGCTTTTCGCCTGTGTCCACGAGGGCAATCGCCTTGGCCAGGTCGCGGCTGCTGGTGGTGTTGGTGCCGTTGAGGTCGGGCAGCCAGTTGTTCACCGCCGTGTTGGGCAGACCAATGGCGGTGAAGCGCTCGTTCAGCACCGTTTTGCCCCCCAGCCGCTTGATCAGCAGGTTGGTGGCGCTGTTGTCGCTCACCCGGATCATCTCCGTGGCCGCTTCAAAGAAGGGGAAGCGGGTGCCCACCGGCCGGCTGGCCATCCAGCCGGCGCCGCCGCCCACCACCTCCTTGGTGAGGGGCAGGGGCTCGTTCCAGCGCAGCTTGCCGCTGTCGAGGTCTTCCAGGCCCGCCAGCAGGATTGGCGTCTTGATCGAGCTGGCGGCGGGCAGGGGCAGGTCGGGCTGGAGCTGGGCGAAGCGGCCGTCATCGAGCACCAGCAGGAAGCCGCTGGCGGTGAGATCTTTCTGGGCGGCGGCCAGCTGGGACCAGCGCTGGCTCAGGGCCGGCAGCTCGGTGCGGGGCTCGAAGCGGCCCTGGTCGAGGCCCTGGCCGGTGCGAACCGCGGCGCCATCCAGGCTGGGGGGCTTGATGGCGCCCTGGGCCAGCCGGGGGGCCAGCAGCTTGAGGCTGGTGCCGGTGATCACCCCCAGGCCGATGCCCATCACGGCCAGGCGTAACACCAGGCGCAGGGGCTGGCCCCAGCGGCTCTTGGGGCTGCGGGACGGACGACCGGCGGTCACGGAGCCATGCAGACGAAGTGGACCGACGCTAAGGGGTCTGGCCAGCCTTGCCCTGCGGGGCCGCCTGCCCCCGCTCACTGGCCCAGCGCAACTGGCGCACCATGCCCCGCACCAGGGCCACCTCCTCGCTGGAGATCTGGGCTCGCTGCAACAGCCCCCGCAACTTGGCCATGCGGGCGTGGGCGGTGTGGGGATGGAGGAAGCCCACGTCGAGCAGCAGGGCTTCCGCGTCGCCGAGCATGGCCTCGAGGCTCTGGCGGTCGCTGGGTTCGGGCGGGGGTGGCTGGGCGGCTGACGGTGGGGCGCCCTGACCCAGGCCATGCCAGCTGTGCAGCACCAGGGCCGCGGCGTGGGAGAGGTTGAGGGAGGCGTAGGCGTCGCCGCTGCCCAGGGTGAGCAGCCGGCCGGCCTGGAGCAGTTCGTCGTTGCTGAGGCCCCGGTCTTCGCGGCCGAACACCAGGGCCACCGGTGCCGTGCCCTGCTGCAGCCAACGCAGGGCCGGTTCGGGCTCCAGCAGGGGCAGGGGTTCGCCGGCGCGCCGGCCGCTGGTGGCCACCACCCGCCGGCAATCGGCCAGGGCGGCGCTGAGGCTGGGAAACAGGCGGGCCTGCTCCAGCACCCAGCCGCCGTGCACGGCCATGCGGCGGGCTTCCTCGCCCAGGTGGTCGCAGCGGGGGGCCACCAGCCGAAGCTCCGCCACGCCGAAATTGGCGCAGAGCCGGGCGACGCTGCCCACGTTCAGCGGCCCGGCGGGCTCCACCAGCACCACGGTGAGGTCTGGAGTCACACCAGCCCGTTGAGGTAGGCCAGCAGGTCGGCCATGGCCTGGGGCTCGGGTTGGAAGCGCGGCATGGGCGGGGTGCGTCCGCTCACCACCTGCTGGATCAGCTGGCGGGGGCTCTTGCGCGCGGCGACGCCGTGCAGGTTGGGGCCCACCAGCCCCTGGGCGGCAATGCCATGGCAGCCGGCGCAATTGAGCCGAAACAGGCGGCCGCCCTTTTCACTCGAACCGCTCAGTTCCAGGGTCTGGCGGGTGTAGGGATCGGCGCGGGCCGCGGGCAGCACGAGGAGCACCGCCACGATGCAGGCGGCCGCCGCCATGCCCACCAGGGCGGCGATCAGACCGCGGCGATTGCCGGGGGCCTCGGGGCTGGGCAGGGGTTGGCCGGTCACAGTTGGTGCAGAAGACTCGCGGTGGGGGCCTGGGCCGTGGAAGAATTGTGCCCTGATCGCCGCCCCAGCCTTCCCATGATCGAACCCCTGCTCTGCGGCATCGTGCTCGGTCTGATTCCCGTGACGCTGGCTGGCCTGTTTGTGGCGGCCTGGAACCAGTATCGCCGCGGCACCCTGCTCGACTGAGCACGGGCCCTCGCCCGTCAGGCCTGCTGCAGCAGCACCAGGCTGGTGCCGCCGTAGCGCCGTTGATCCCGCAGGAGCCATCCCGCAGGCAGGCCCGGGATGGCGTCGCTGGCGCATTCCCAGATCAGGGTGCCGCCGGGCTTGAGCCAGCCCCCTCTGGCCACCCCCGCCGAAATCGGTTCGTAGAGCCCTGCGGCGTAGGGCGGGTCGGCGTAGATCAGATCAAAATCCTGGTTGGCCGCGCGGTCTGCCGCGGTGGAGCTGGCCAGCCAGCGCCCCACCTCGCGGTAGTGCAGCTCCCAGCTGCCCAGCCCGGCGCTCACCGTCTCCAGGTTGGTCCGGGCCACGGCGGCGATGCGGCGGTCTTGCTCAATGGCCACCACGCGGCGGGCTCCCCGCTGCAGGGCCTCGCAGGCCATCACGCCACTGCCGCTGCAGAGATCGAGCCAGGCGCAGCCGGGCACCTCGGCCGCCAGCAGGTTCATCACCGCCAGCCGCACCCGGGAGCTGGTGGGACGGGCCGTGCTGCCGGGCGGGCTCTGCAGGCGGCGGCCACCGCTCAGCCGCAGGCTCATGGCGAGCTCATCGGGAGGCCAGCCAGGCCAGCCAGCGACGCAGGATCGCCTCGCCGTGGGGGCCCGATTTTTCCGGGTGAAACTGACAGGCACCGATGGCCCCCTGCCACACCGCGGCCGTGACGGCGGTGTCGCCGAAGCGCACCAGGGCGGTGTTGCAGGCCGGGTCGCTGGGCTCGGCGGCGTAGGAGTGCACGAAGTACACCCAGGTGTCGCGGCTGCCGGCGGGCAGCAGGGGGCTGGGGCTGGCGGGCAGCAGCGGCTCCCAGCCCATGTGGGGGATCGGCTGGCCCGGCTGGCGCGGCAGGGCCCGCACCCGGCCCTTCAGCAGGCCCAGGCCGCTTGCCGTGCCCTCGTCGCTGGCTTCAAACAGCAGCTGCAACCCCAGGCAGATGCCCAGCAGCGGTTTGCCGGCGGCGCACCAGGCGGTGATCGCCTCAGCCAGGTCGCCCTGGCGCAACCGCTCCATGGCCGGATCGAAGGCCCCCACCCCCGGCAGCACCAGGGCCGTGCAGCTCTCCATCGCGGCGGCATCATGCACCGGCTGCACCGTGGCGCCCAGCCGCTCGAAGGCCCGCTGCACCGAGTGCAGGTTGCCCATGCCGTAGTCGATCAGGCCAAGGCGCGTCATGGGGCAGGAGGTGGGCTGGGTTGGCGGCGGCCCGGCGGCTGCTCCGGCTCCTGACCAGGCGGCAGGGGCAGACCGTTGAGGGCGTCGAGCAGCTGGTACAGCCGGCCGATGCGGCGCCGGTCGAAGTGGAAGTTGAGGCAGGGGCGCAGCAGGCCGTGGTCATCCACGGTTTCGCTGGCCTGGATCACCCCCTCATCCACCAGGTCGTCGAACTGGCGGTTGAGGCTGTCGAGCTGCTCCGCCAGCAGGGGGGCGTTGAGCAGCAGCTCGATGCGGTTGTCGCCCAGGCGGGCGGAGTGGAAGCGTTGGTAGAAGCGGCTGATGCGTGCCACCGCCTCCTCGGCGCTGTGGGCCTCGATCAGCAGGTCGCCGTCTTCCGGGGAGATCAGCCCACGGGCGGCCAGGCCCTGGCTGAGATCCCGCTGCCAGCCACTCCAGAAGGCATCGCCCGGGGGGGCCAGCAGCACCAGGGGAATCGGAGGGGTGCGGCCGGTTTGGATCAGGGTGAGCGATTCGAACAGCTCGTCGAGGGTGCCGAATCCCCCCGGCATCACCACCAGGGCATCACTCTCCCGCAGGAAGAAGAGCTTGCGGGTGAAGAAGTAGCGGAAGTGGAGCAGCCGGCCGTCGCAGCTGCTCACGAAGCGGTTGGCGTGCTGCTCGAAGGGCAGATCGACATTGAGCCCAATGCTGGCCTCGCAGCCCGCCCCGCTGTTGGCCGCCTCCATGATGCCGCCGCCGGCGCCGGTCATCACCTCGAAGCCCGCCGTTACGGCGAAGTGGGCCAACTGCTCCGCTAGGCCGTAGCAGGGGTCGCTCTGCACGGTGCGGGCCGAGCCGAACACGGTGATCTTGCGGGTGTCCCTGTGGGGCCGGAACACCTCCAGGGCCTCGCTGATATCGGCCAGGGCACCACTGATGAGCCGCCACTCGCCATGGCCCCGCTCCCGGCGACCCACCTGCAACAGGGACACCAGGGACCGTTCGATCAGGTGCCGCTGGGGATGGTCTTCAAGCTCCTGGGCCAGGGCCTGCAGGGGGCTCTGGCCGAAGGGGGATGGGGCGCTCAGGGTTCTGCCCTCAGACAGACGGGTGGGCTCAGAGGTACTTGGAAATGGTGCCCGAGAGGGTGGTTTTGGGCACGGCCCCCACCACGGTGTCCACCTTCTGGCCGCCCTTGAAGATCATCAGGGTGGGGATGCTGCGGATGCCGTACTGGCTGGCGACGTTGGGGTTTTCGTCGGTGTTGAGCTTGAACACCTTGATCTTGCCCTCGAATTCGGCAGCGATTTCGTCGACGATCGGGGCGACCATGCGGCAGGGCCCACACCAGGGAGCCCAGAAGTCGATCAGCACGGGCAAATCACTCTTGAGCACGTCTTGCTCAAAGGAGGCATCAGTGACAGCGGCAGCGCTGGACATCCTTGCTGGATCAGGGTTCCAGGGAATCTAGCAAGGTTGTTTAGGGGGCACACCAGAGCGTTGCAGGCCGTTATCAGCGGCCCGCAACGCTCCGGTGAGGGGAGAAGACAAAAAGCCCGGACGCGCCGGGCCGGAGGGTGTGAGGAGTGTGGGAGCCGAAGCTCACACAGCTCAACGATAGGAGCTACTTGCCCATGCCCAGTTGTTGGGCTTTCTGGTACACCTTGCCTTCCGTGAGCAGGGACGGAGCCACCACCACCTCCACCTGCTGCATCTCCCGGATGGTGCGGGCGCCGAGGGTGCCCATGGAGGTGCGGATGCAGCCCAGCAGGTTCTGGGTGCCGTCATCGAGACCGGCCGGACCACGCAGAATTTTTTCCAGGCTGCCGGTGGTGCCCACCTTGATGCGGGTGCCGCGGGGCAGCACGGGGCTGGGGGTGGCCATGCCCCAGTGGAAGCCGCGGCCGGGGGCTTCGGCGGCGCGGGCGATGGGTGAGCCGATCATCACGGCGTCGGCGCCGCAGGCCAGGCACTTGCAGATGTCACCGCCGGTGACGATGCCGCCGTCGGCCACGATCGGCACGTAGCGGCCGCTCTCGGCGAAGTAGTCGGCGCGGGCGGCGGCGCAGTCGGCCACCGAGGTGGCCTGGGGGATGCCGATGCCCAGCACGCCGCGGCTGGTGCAGGCGGCCCCGGGGCCGATGCCCACCATCACGCCGGCGGCGCCGGCCCGCATCAGCTTCAGGGCCACGTCGTAGGTGACGCAGTTGCCGATCACCACCGGCACGCCGAAGTCGCGGCAGAGGGCCTCGAGGTCCAGCGTTTCCTGGCCCTCGGGGCCGATGTGCTCGGTGCTCACCACGGTGGCCTGCACGAAGAAGAGGTCAGCGCCGGCCTCGGCGATGGCTTTGCCGAACTTGAGCGCCGCCACCGGCGTGGCACTCACCGCCGCAATGCCGCCTTGCTCCTTGATCTCGGCGATCCGCTGGCGGATCAGGTCTTCCCGCACGGGCTGGCTGTAGAGCTCCTGCATCAGGGGCACGAAGCTGTCGCGGTCGACGGCGGCGATGCGATCCAGCACGGGGTTGGGATCGTCGTAACGGCACTGCACGCCTTCCAGGTTCAGCACGCCCAGGGCGCCCTGCTTGGTGAGTTCCACGCACATACCCACATCCACCACGCCATCCATGGCGCTGGCGATGATCGGGATCTCACGGGTGATGCCGCCCAGGCTCCAGCTGCTGTCGGTGACGGCGGGATCCACGGTGCGTCCACCGGGCACCAGGGCGATCTCGTCGATGCCGTAGGCGCGGCGAACGGTACGGGAGCGGCCGAGCTGAATGTCCACCTGGAATCCACGGATTCGGGACAAGCTATCAACCGACCTGCCCCGCCCCGGCTGACGCGATCCGAACTCAGCTCTTGCCGCGGAAGGCTTTCCAGCGCTGGCTGAGGCCGCCCAGCAGCCGCTCGCGCTCGCTGCTGCGCAGCAGCTTGGGCACGCCGTAGCGCACCACCCACACCACGCCGGCCAGCTCGAGCAGGCCGGGCACCAGGGGCAGGCTGTCGAGGGCGCCGAGCAGGGCGCTGTAGATGCGCAGCACCAGCAGCAGGCCCACCAGGGCCGCCAGGGCGGTGACGGGCCTGCTGGCCTGGGACCACAGGGATTGGAGTTCGTTCTGGTTGAGCCACTGGGCCAGCTTCTGCAGCAGCAGATCCCACTCGCCGCCCTCGCCTTCGTCCGCTCCCAAGGAGCTGGGAGCCACCAGGGGAGCGCTGGCAGGCTCCAAGGGCTCCGCCGTGAAGGTGGCGGCGACGCTGGGTTCGGGGGGCGCGGCGGGTTCGGGCGCCGGGGTGCTGCTTGCCTGCACGTCCAGCTCTTGCCCGGCTTCGAGCTCCGGCTCAGCAGGGCTCAGCTCGGTAGGGCTGGGGTCGGGGCTGGTGGTGGTGTCGTCGGCCATGGCGGTCGGCGCGGCGGATGCACGAAGTTGGCGGGAGCTTAGGTGGGTTTGGCGGTGCG
Organism: Cyanobium sp. T1B-Tous; assembly: GCF_024345475.1. Taxonomy (GTDB): domain Bacteria; phylum Cyanobacteriota; class Cyanobacteriia; order PCC-6307; family Cyanobiaceae; genus Cyanobium_A. The sequence goes on along the minus strand of NZ_JAGQBE010000058.1, from coordinate 3,548 downwards.
ACCCAGGGTGGGCTCCGGCCCCAGACCTGGCTCAGGCTTCGAGGGGCAGGAGGGAGGGGCGGGGGCTCAGGGGCACCAGGGGCAGCCGCAGCGGGAAGCTGCCGTTACCCAGGGCCTCTACCAGGGCTTCGGCGGCGGCGGCGGCCAGGCGGGGGCTGTGGGAGGGGGCGCAGGCCACCGGCCGGCCTTGCACCGTGATCGTGCCGCTGAGCAGCTCGCTGTAGGTGGCCGACCCCAGGCTGGGTTTGACCCGCCGCGGCACCGACAGATCGAGCACGGGCGCCTCCAGCTCGTCTGGGCCGGCGGCGGCCTGGCGGGCCACCGCGGCGTTCATCAGGGGCACGGGCGCGGCCACCGTGATCAGCAGGGCACTGCCGTGGCCCTCGAAGAAGCAGGGCCGCACCCACTCGGGCCGCAGGTCGTGCAAATCCACGCTCACGGCGGCGGCGGCTCCGGGGCTGCGGGCATGGCCACTGGCCTGGCGGCGGCAGCCGGGCTGGTGGCCGCTGCCGGCGCCCACCACCCAGCCGATGGCCCCGCCCACCAGCACCGGTGAGCCCGGGCCCAGCAGCGCCAGCCCCGGCATGGTGAGGCCGATGCTGCCGGCGCCCCCGCAGGAATAGAGGGCGTTGGCGGCCGGTCCCAGCAGGGTGCCGTAGGGGCTGGGGCAGGGGCCTTCGGCTTGGCTGAGGGCCACCACGCCGTTTTCGGCGATGGCCCGATGCAGCAGCAGGCGTCCGCCGCCGATCTGCTCGAGGCTGAGCTCGCTGTGCAGCTCCCGGCGGGGGTGCAGGGGTGTGGCCTCGCCGCTGGCGCTGAAGGGCAGCGCCCGGCCCGCGAGCAGGGCGCCGAGCAGCTGGGCACCGCCCATGGCGTCGGCCAGCCCGCCGCCGATTGGCAACACCAGCTCGCCAGCCCCGCAGCCCGCCAGCCCCGCCACGCCGGCCAGCTGCCCGTCGCGCAGGCGGATCGGTGGGTCCGTGGGCCCGAGGCTCAGGTGCAGGCTGGCCTGGTCGGTGAAGCCCGCATCGGCGGCCACCACCACATCGGTGGCGGCGTAGGCCTCGGCCAGCCCGGCGTGCTGCACCAGGCTGCGGAAGTCGGCGGCGGCGCGCACCTGCAGCTGGCCCCGCTCCTGCTTGAGGCGCAGCTCCGCTTCCGAGCGCGGCGGGAACTCACGGGCGTTCAAGGCGGGCATGGGCCTGATTTGGGCATTCCCCGGGGGTTTCGATAAACTGACCCTTGCTCAAGACGGTCATGTATGGCGGATCCCAGCGGACCCGGTGCTGGTTCACCGGGAGACCCCGGCGGCAACGGCGATTCGCGGATCATCCAGACCGACTTGCGCAACGAGATGTCGCGCTCCTATCTGGAGTATGCGATGAGCGTGATCGTGGGTCGGGCCCTGCCCGATGCCCGCGATGGCCTCAAGCCGGTGCACCGGCGGATCCTCTACGCCATGTACGAGCTGGGCCTCACCAGCGACAGGCCTTACCGCAAATGCGCCCGTGTGGTGGGTGAGGTGCTCGGTAAGTACCACCCCCACGGCGACACGGCGGTGTACGACGCCCTGGTGCGGATGGCGCAGGACTTCAACATGCGCATGCCCCTGGTGAATGGGCATGGCAACTTCGGCTCGGTGGACGGCGATCCCCCGGCCGCCATGCGTTACACCGAATCGCGGCTGCAGGCCCTCACCACCGACAGCCTGCTCGAAGACATCGAAGCGGAGACCGTCGACTTCGCCGACAACTTCGACGGCTCCCAGCAGGAGCCCACCGTGATGCCGGCGCGGATTCCGCAGCTGCTGCTGAACGGCTCCACCGGCATCGCCGTGGGGATGGCCACCAACATCCCGCCCCACAACCTCACCGAGCTGATCGACGGGATGCTGGCGCTGATCGCCAACCCCGAGATCGACGATCTGCAGTTGATGGCGATCATCCCGGGGCCCGACTTCCCCACAGGTGGGCAGATCCTGGGCCGCCGGGGCATCCGCGAGACCTACACCACCGGCCGCGGCTCGGTGACCATGCGAGGGGTGGCCTCGATCGAAACGGTGGAGGTGAAGGGCCGCCCCGACCGGGATGCGGTGATCATCACCGAGCTGCCCTTCCAAACCAACAAGGCCTCGCTGATCGAGCGCATCGCCGAGCTGGTGAACGACAAGAAGCTCGAGGGCATCGCCGACATCCGCGACGAATCCGACCGCGACGGCATGCGGATCGTGATCGAGCTGCGCCGCGACGCCTATCCCCAGGTGGTGCTGAACAACCTGTTCAAGCTCACCCCGCTGCAGAACAACTTCAGCGCCTACATGCTGGCGCTGGTGAAGTCGGAGCCGGTGCTGCTCACCCTGCGCAAGATGCTGCAGGTGTTCCTCGACTTCCGCGTCGAGACGATCGAGCGGCGCACCCGCTACTTCCTGCGCAAGGCCGAAGAGCGCGACCACATCCTGCTGGGCCTGCTGCTGGCCCTCGACCAGCTCGATCCGATCATTGCCCTGATCCGGGCCGCCTCGGATGCGGCCACGGCCCGGCAGCAGCTGCAGGAGCGCCACGGCCTCAGCGAGATCCAGGCCGACGCCATCCTGCAGATGCAGCTGCGGCGGCTCACGGCCCTGGAGGCCGACAAGATCCGGCTCGAGCACGAGGATCTCGTGGCCAAGATCGCCGACTACAAGGACATCCTGGCCAACCGCGAGCGGGTGCTCACGATCATCACCGAGGAGCTCGGGGTGATCCGCAGCCGCTACCTCTCGCCCCGCCGCACCGAGATCCTCGATCTCGAGGGCGGCCTCGAAGACATCGACCTGATCGCCAACGAGCGCTCGGTGGTGCTGCTCACCGAGAACGGCTACCTCAAGCGGATGCCGGTGAGCGAATTCGAAGCTACCAGCCGCGGCACCCGCGGCAAGGCCGGCACCAAGACCCAGGGTGAGGAGGCGGTGCGGCTGTTCATCAGCTGCAACGACCACGACAACCTGCTGCTGTTCTCGGATCGGGGCGTGGTGTACACCGTGCCGGCCTACCGGGTGCCGATCTGCAGCCGGGCCGCCAAGGGCACGCCAATCGTGCAGATGCTGCCGATCCCCCGCGAGGAGCAGATCACCTCGCTGCTGGCGGTGAGCGAATTCGCCGAGGACGCCGTGCTGGTGATGCTCACCAGCGGTGGCTACGTGAAGCGCACCCGGCTTTCGGCCTTCGCCAACATCCGCTCCAACGGCCTGATCGCCATCTCCCTGGAGGACGGCGACGCCCTCACCTGGGTGCGGCTGGCCCAGCCGGGCGATTCGGTGCTGATCGGCTCGCGCAACGGCATGACGATCCACTTCCGCCTCAGCGATGAGGAGCTGCGGCCGTTGGGTCGCACGGCCCGCGGCGTGCGGGCCATGAACCTGCGCACCGGCGACCAGCTGGTGAGCATGGATGTGATTCCGGCCGAGCTCGCCGATCTGGTGGCCAGCTGTGCCGGTGACGACGCCAGCGATGACGCCGAGGCTGGCGACGTGGTGGCCCCGAGCGAGGGGCCCTGGGTGCTGGTGGCCA
>NZ_JAGQBE010000057.1 GCF_024345475.1 Cyanobium sp. T1B-Tous | reverse complement strand
TGCCACTTCCGATCCAACTCGCCTGGTTGCTCCCCCTGTACGGGTTCTGCGGCATGGTGTTGTCCCTGCCCTGGGCCGCCGGATGGATCAAGCGGAATGGCCCCCGTCCGGCGGCCTACCTCAACCTGCTGGTCACCCTGCTGGCGGTGGCGCACAGCTCCCTGATCCTCCAGCAGGTGTGGATCCTGGGTCCCCAGCATCTGGAATTTCCCTGGTTCCAGGCGGCGGATCTCAACCTCCGCATCGGGTTCGATCTCTCCCTCACCAACCTGGCGGCGTTGGAGCTGGTGACCTCCATGAGCCTGGTCTGCCAGGTGTTCGCCCTGGGCTATCTCGACAAGGAGTGGTCGTTGGCCCGCTTCTATGCCCTGGTGGGCTTTTTCGAGGGGGCCATGAGCGGCGTGGTGCTGAGCAGCAACCTGTTCATGAGCTATTTCCTGCTGGAGATGCTCACCCTCTCCACCTATTTACTGGTGGGCTTCTGGTATGCCCAGCCCCTGGTGGTGACGGCGGCCCGTGATGCCTTCCTCACCAAGCGCGTTGGCGATGTGCTGTTGCTGATGGGGGTGGTGGCGCTGTCGGCCTGGGCCGGCTCGATGGAATTCAACGATCTCTACGCCTGGGCCGCCGAGGCCCGGGAGCAGCAGCTGATCACCCCCCTGGCCGGCACGTTGCTGGCTCTGGGCTTGATTGCTGGGCCGATGGGCAAGTGCGCCCAGTTCCCGATGCATCTCTGGCTGGATGAGGCAATGGAGGGCCCCAACCCCGCCTCGATCCTGCGGAATTCGGTGGTGGTGACCTGCGGCGCCATCGTGCTGATGAAGCTGATGCCGATCGTGGCCCTCTCCCCCCTGGCGACGCAGGTGTTGCTGGCGGTGGGCACGATCAGTGCGGTGGGTGGGGCCCTGGTGGCCCTGGCCCAGGTGGATCTCAAGCGGGCCTTCAGTTACTCCACCACCTCCTATCTCGGCCTGGTGTTCATCTCCATTGCCCTGCAACGTCCTGGCATCGCCCTGCTGCTGTTGTTTGCCCATGGCCTGGCCCGGGCGCTGCAGTTCATGAGTGTGGGCAGCATCATCGCCACCACCAATTGCCAGGACCTGACCGAACTGGGTGGCCTGGGCACCCGCATGCCCGCCACCAGCATGGCCTTCCTGCTGGGCAGTGCCGGTCTGTTGGGGCTGCTGCCCCTCGGGGGCTTCTGGTGTATGGGGCTGATGGTGGAGGGCCTGCGTTTCGAAGCGCCACTCTTCGCCCTGGTGTTCCTGCTCACCAATCTGCTGGCCGCCGCCAACGTCACCCGGGTTTACCGCTCGGTGTTCCTGGGCCCGGTGCGTCCCAAGACCAAGCGGGCCCCCGAGGTCAACTGGTGGATGGCGCTGCCGATGGTGAGCCTCTCGGTGCTGGTGGTGCTGCTGCCTTGGATCATGCAGCGCATTGATCCGGTGCCCGGCATTGCCGCCTTCTCCCTGCCGGTGGGTGTGGCGGTGGCCGGCAGCGGCCTGGTGGGTCTGCTGATCGGCTCTGTGGTGCGCCTCGATCAGTTCTGGTCGCGCTCCACCCAGCCCACCCTGCGGGTGCTGCAGGATCTGCTCGCCTACGACTTCTACACACCGGAGATTTACAAGCGCACGATCGTCTTCCTGGTGGCGTCCCTGGCCCGCCTCACCCGTTGGTTTGACATCACCGTGATCAAGGGGCTGGTGGACGGGGTGGGTCGCCTGTCGCTCACCACGGCCGAAGGACTCAAGCTCAGCATCAGCGGTCAACTGCAGAGCTACGTGCTCACCGTGATCATGGCGATCGTGCTGCTGCTGGTTTCGCTCCAGGTGTGGCGGGGAGCGGTCTGACCATGCTGCTCACCAGCCTGCTGCTGATTCCCTTCGCCGGAAGCCTGGCCTTGCTGCTCTGGCCCGGTGGCCCCAGCCCATCGCGGATGCGCCTGATCGCGATCGCCATTCTGGTGCTGCAGCTGGGGGTGAGCCTGGCGGTGGCGCTGGCCTTCGATCCGGCCCAGGCCGGCATGCAGTTGCAGGTGCGCCATGCCTGGGTGCCAGGCATCGGCCTCGACTACGCCCTGGGGGTGGATGGTCTGTCGCTGCCGTTGGTGCTGATCAACGCCGCCCTCACCCTGGTGTCGGCGGTGATTACCCGCGACATCGACAAACGGCCGCGCATCTACTTCGCCATGCTGCTGCTGATCAGCGGTGCGGTGAACGGCGCTTTCCTGTCGGAAAATCTGCTGCTGTTTTTCCTCTTCTATGAGCTGGAGCTGATCCCGCTCTGGTTGCTGGTGTCGGTGTGGGGCGGGGTCAACCGGGCCTATGCGGCCACCAAATTCCTGATCTTCACGGCCGTTTCCGGCATGTTGATTCTGGGGGCCTTCCTGGGGCTGGCCCTGCTCACCGGCACGGTGGACTTCAGTCTCACCCCCGTACTCAGCGAGCGCCTGGCCATGGGCGGCCAGCTGTGGCTGCTGGGGGCGTTGCTGATCGGTTTCGGCATCAAGATCCCGCTGGTGCCCCTGCACAACTGGCTGCCCGACACCCACACCCAGGCCTCCACACCGGTGTCGGTGCTGCTAGCGGGGGTGCTGCTCAAGTTGGGCACCTACGGCATGCTGCGCTTCGGCCTGCAGCTCTTCCCCGAGGCCTGGGCGAAGCTGGCGCCGGTGCTGGCGATCTGGGCGGCGATCTCCGTGCTCTATGGCTCGCTGGCGGCCATTGCCCAGACGGACATGAAACGGATGGTGGCCTACAGCTCGGTGGGCCACATGGGCTACGTGCTGCTGGCCGCTGCCGCCGATACGCCGGTGAGTCTGCTGGGGGCCGTGTTCCAGATGGTGAGCCACGGCCTGATCTCGGCCCTGCTGTTCCTGTTGGTGGGGATCGTGTATCGCAAGACGGGCACCCGCGATCTGGAGGTGCTGCGCGGCCTGCTCAACCCCGAAAAGGGCCTGCCCTTCACCGGCTCGCTGATGATTGTGGCCGTGATGGCCAGCGCCGGCCTGCCCGGCATGGCCGGTTTCATCTCGGAGTTTCTGGTGTTCCGCGGCAGCATTGGCGTCTTTCCGGTGGCGACGTTGCTGTCGATGGTGGGTTCTGGTCTCACCGCCGTGTATTTCCTGTTGCTGGTGAACCGGGCCTTCTTTGGTCGGTTGGCGATCACCCCCCCCAGCGCTGATCCGGTGGCCGATGGGCGCCTGGATGTGCAGCTGGCCCCGGTGGCGCCGCGCGAAACGATTCCGGCCGTCGCCCTGGCGGCGGCTGTGGTGCTGCTCGGTCTGTGGCCCAGCAGCCTGGGCCGGCTGAGTGAGGTGGCCACCAGCGCCCTGGCCAGGCTCACGGCGATCCCGGGGGGGGTGGGCTGAGATGCCGATCGTTTCCGCCGAGCTGGTGCATGCCAACCTCTCGATCGAACGGGAGGAGGTGCAGCGCCGTCTGCTGGCCGGTGAAACCCTGCTGGGCGAGAGCGCCGACCACCTGGTGGAGGTGGTGGATGTGCTCAAGAGCTATGGCGAGGTGCTGGATGCCTACAGCATCAACCTGATCTACCAGGCCGAGCAGCAATTCCTCAATCCATTTCCGATCTTCAAATACCTCGATGGGGATCTGAATCCCGCCAAGATCTGGCGCCATCTCAACCACGACCGCATCAACTTCGAGTACGCGGAGTACTGCCAGAAGGCGATGTTCTGGCATGCCACCGGCGGCATGGATGCCTACTTCGATTCCGAGGCTTTTGCCGCCAATTGCAGGAGCATCATTGCGGCCAAGAGCCGGCGCGATCCCCTGCTGGCGATCCTCAACCCGCTGTTCCCCGGCTTTCTGCCGGAGCTGATCCGCTCGGCGGCCACCACCCATGCCCTGGGTCAGTTCTGGCGCGTGATGAGCGATTTGTTCTTGGATCTGGCCGTCGCCGAAGCGGATGGCCGGGTGCGCAGCATCGCCGCTGTGGTGGAGTTCATTAAGGATGGTTTGGTGGCGGCCGCCGCCAATCCGATCCGCTATGGCGTGGAGGTGGGCGGCCAGACCTACTGGGTGCTGCCTCCGGAGGCGGAGCTCACCTTCCTCGTGGATGTGGCGGTGCCCTATGTGGAAGCGGTGTTCCTGCGCGGCATGCCCTTCCTGGGCACCGTGAGCTTCAACGCCCAGGCCCAGCAGATCTCGCCGGATCAGGCCCAGTTCACCTACGGGGCGCTCTATGCCGATCCCCTGCCGAGCATGGGGGCTGGCATCCCGCCCAGCCTGCTGATGCAGGACATGTACCGCCACCTGCCGGAGCGGTTGCACCAGTGGTATCTGGAGCGCACCCGGGGTGAGGGCGACGTGCGCGTGAAGATCTGCATGAGCTTCCAGAAGTCGATGTTCTGCGTCACCAACGCCGCCATCAATGGCACCATGCCCCACCCGCTGGACAGCAGCGATCCGGAGGCCCGGGCGGCCAACGCGGCCTATGCCGGCTCCTGGGCCCAGCGCCTGGGCATCGCCCGCACCGATTGCTTGGAGGCGTAGCGTCGAAGCCATGGATCAAGCCTGGATTGCCCGCCCCAAGCCCGATCAGCCCGAGCGGCTCGAGCGGCGGCTGGAATTTGATGACTACGCCACCACCCGCGACTTTCTGGAGCGGCTCAATGCCCTCTGCGAGGAGCAGCAGCGTTTCCCCGACATCAGTTTCGGCCGCACCTACGTGAACCTCACCTTGCGAGCCGAGGCTGAGGACAGCCCGATCGGCGAGCCCGAGTGGGCCTTCTCTGCGGCGATCGATGCCCTGATTGCCTGACACCGCCATGGGCCTTCCCGCTGACAGCTCCGCCGACAGCCCCCCAGACAGCCCTGTAGACAGTTCAACAGACAGCACCGTGATCGACCTGAAGGCCGCCTATGAGGGGGCTGGCATTCAGGCGATGCTCGACCAACTCGACCGGGAGCTGATCGGCCTGCGGCCCGTGAAGGCCCGCATCCGCGAGATCGCGGCCCTGTTGGTGGTGGATCGGGCGCGCCAGCAGGTGGGTCTGGACACCACCCCGCCCAGCCTGCACATGTCCTTCACCGGGCGGCCCGGCACGGGGAAGACCACCGTGGCGGAACGGATGAGCAAGATCCTGCACGGGTTGGGCTACGTGCGCAAAGGCCATGTGGTGACGGCCACCCGCGATGACCTGGTGGGGCAGTACATCGGCCACACCGCTCCCAAGACCCGGGAGATGCTCAAGAAGGCGATGGGCGGCGTGCTGTTCATCGATGAGGCTTACTACCTCTACCGACCGGAAAACGAGCGGGATTACGGGGCCGAGGCCATCGAAATCCTGTTGCAGGTGATGGAGAGCAACCGGGACGACCTCGTGGTGATCTTCGCCGGCTACAAGGATCGGATGGATGTGTTCTACCAGTCGAATCCGGGGCTGTCGTCGCGGGTGGCGAACCACATCGATTTCCCCGACTACAGCGCCGATGAGCTGCTGGCGATTGCCCGCTTGGTGCTGGCCGCCGAGAACTACCGCTTCAGCGACGAGGCCACCGCTGCCTTCTCGGACTACATCCAGCGGCGGATGCAGCTGCCGTTCTTCGCCAATGCCCGCTCGATCCGCAATGCCATCGACCGGGCTCGGATGCGGCAGGCCAATCGCCTGTTCAGCCGCATCGGCACCTTGCCGATCACCAAGCGCGATCTGATGACGATCGAGGCCGAGGACATCACCGCCAGCCGCGTGTTTGCCGGGGAGGTGGAGGGACTGGATCCGGCCCGCCCCCTCACTTAGGGTCTGGGCAGTGTTCCCCTGGACGATGCCCTCAGCACCGCTTGCCTCCGCAATTCTGAAAGCCTCCACCCTGCTGGCCGCGAGCCTCACGGTTGGGGTGGGCGTTGCGGGCCTGTCCGCCAACGCCGCGCCCACCTGCACCTTCCTGCAGCCGGTGGGCGGCAATGGCACCTCGCCGATCGTGTCGAAGTCGGTGGGGCGGGGCAAGCTGATCGGCAACACCAACTGGAACACCGATTTCTTCGTGAGCCAGCCCTACACCAGTTACAAGTTTTTCTTCACCGCCAACTCCTCCGACGCCAAAGCCCAATACCCGGTGGAGGGCTACATGAAGTTCAGTGATGGCTCCAACCTGCAGATGTTCAACACCCTGATGAACCCGCCGATGGGCACCGGCAAGATGTTTGGTCCGTTTGCGGCGGTGCCGGGCAAGCAGACCACCCAGATGAACTTCAAGGTGGGAGCCAGCAACGACCCCGGCGCCCTGGGCTTCAGCTACCGGATCTCCGTGCAGGGCTGCCGCTGAGCCGGTTGCCCCTAAGGGCCATCAGCGCCGCTTGCGGGAATCGATCTGCAGCAGGTCACGCACCTGCTGCACCTGGCGGGAGAGGACCGGGTCACTGTTGAGTTTGCGGTCGATCTGCTCGACGGCGTACATCACGGTGGAGTGATCCTTGCCTCCGAAGGCTTCGCCGATGCGCGGCAGGCTGAGGTTGGTGCTCTGGCGCATCAGATACATCCCCACCTGGCGGGCCTGGCTCACGGCCCGCTTGCGGCTGGCGCTGCGCATCTCCTCCACGCCCACCCCAAACACCTCGGCCACCTTCTCCATCACCTGGCTGGGTTTGACCTCCACGTCGCCGCCGGCGGGGTCGAGCATGGGTGCCACCGATTCCACCGTCATGGGCAGGCCGGTGATCGAGGCGAAGGCCACCGCCCGGGTGAGGGCCCCTTCGAGCTCGCGGATGTTGGAGGTGAAGCGGCCGGCGATGAACTGGATCAGGTCGCGGGGCAGCACCATCTGCTCCTGCTCGGCCTTCTTGTGCAGGATCGCCATGCGGGTTTCCAGGTCGGGCGCCTGGATGTCGGCGATCAGGCCCATGGAGAAGCGGGAGATCAGCCGTTCCTGCAGCCGGGGGATCTGGCTGGGGGGGCGGTCGGAGGCGATCACGATCTGGCGACCGGCCTCGTGCAGCGCGTTGAAGGTGTGGAAGAACTCCTCCTGGGTGTACTCCTTGCCCTCGATGAACTGGATGTCATCCACCAGGATCAGATCGGCGGCGCGGTAGCGGTCGCGGAAGGCCTGCATGCCGTCCTTGCGGATCGCCTGGATCAGGTCGTTGGTGAAGGTTTCGGTGCTCACGTAGAACACCCGCGCCTCGGGGTTGATCTCCAGGCGGTAGTGGCCGATCGCCTGCATCAGGTGGGTCTTGCCCAGGCCCACCCCGCCGCAGAGGAACAGGGGGTTGAACTCCCGGCCGGGGGCCTCGGCCACCGCCAGGGCCGCCGCGTGGGCCATCCGGCTGTTGGGCCCCACCACGAAGCGGTTGAACACGTAGCGGGGGTTGAGCCCCAGGGCGAGCTTGCGTGGCGTCTCCCCGGTGGCCCGCACGGCACCTTTGGGATTGGCAGGGCTGGCCGCCTGGCTGCCCGGGGCTGGCGGGGAGGCCACATGGCCATTGCCGGCCGGGGCGATGACGTCATCGCCGCTGGCGGCCGTGACCAGCACCTGCACCGGCCGTCCGGCGATCTCACTGGCGACGGCCTCAATGGTGCCGAGGTAGTTCTTGCGCAGCCAGCCGCAGGCAAAGCTGTTGGGCGCTTCGAGCTGGAGCTGATCCGCGCTGAAGCTCTCGCAGCGGGCGGGCCGGATCCAGGTTTCGAAGGTGGGTTTGCTGAGGTTGGCCTGAAGGGCCTGCTGAACCTGGTGCCACAGCTCGTCTCCCTGCTGCGTCGATCGCTGCACCGATCCCTGCTGCACCGACCGCGCCGACTCGTGGGTGCCGAATCTACGCGTGGCTTTGCGGCCAGTCCGTCTTTAATGAACGGATTCAGACCTGGCCTCCATCCAGCTCCCATGCCGCGCCGTTTCCCCCCTCGTCGAGTCGCGCTGATCACCCCCGTGGCCTTGCTACTGGTGGGGTGCAGCCAGGGCCTGCCCGGGCTGCCGGGTCGCAGTGGTGCCCAGACGCCGATCAGCGACGCGGCCCCCACCCCGCCGCTGCAGCAGGGCAACACCCTGATCGTGGATGCGGTGGCCAAGGTGGGGCCTGCGGTGGTGCGGATCGACACCGTCAAGCGGATGGTGAACCCCCTGGGCGGTCTGTTTGGCAGCGGGCCCACGATCCAGCAGCAGCAGGGCCAGGGTTCGGGCTTCATCACCCGCTCCGATGGGGTGCTGCTCACCAACGCCCACGTGGTGGAGGGGGCCAGTGAGGTGACCGTGACCCTGCCCGATGGCCGCAGCTTCACCGGCAAGGTGCTCGGCAGTGATCCCCTCACCGACGTCGCCGTGGTGAAGGTGGTGGCCAGCAAGCTGCCGGTGGCCCCCCTGGGTGATTCCGCCAAGGTGCGGCCCGGGGAGTGGGCTATCGCCATCGGCAATCCCCTCGGCCTCGACAACACGGTGACCGCCGGGATCATCAGCGCCATCCAGCGCACCAATGCGGTGGGCGAGGGCCAGCGGGTGCCCTACATCCAGACCGACGCCGCCGTGAACCCCGGCAACAGCGGCGGGCCGCTGATCAATGACCGCGGTCAGGTGATTGGCATCAACACGGCGATTCGCCAGGCGCCGGGCGCGGGGCTGAGCTTCGCGATCCCGATCAATGTGGCGCGCCAGATCGCCTCCCAGATCCTGGAGAAGGGGGCGGCCAGCCACCCCTACATCGGCGTGCGCCTGCAGGCGCTGACGCCCCAACTGGCCCGGGAGATCAACGCCAGCACCGATGAATGCCGCCTGCCCGAGGTGAATGGGGTGGTGGTGGTGGAGGTGATGCCGGGCAGCCCGGCCGCCAAGGGGGGGCTCAAGCCCTGTGACCTGATCGACCAGGTGGGTGGCAAGGCGGTGAAGAACCCCTCGGAGGTGCAGCTGGCCGTGGACCAGGGTCGGGTGGGCCAGGCGCTGGGGGTGTCGCTGCGGCGCGGTGACCAGCGCTTGACCCTCGAGGTGAAGCCGGCGGAATTGCCGCGCCAGGGGTGAGGCGATCCGGCAGGGGCCAGCTGGTGGTGATGGCCCGCTGGCCCGCTCCAGGCCGCTGCAAGCGCCGCCTGGCCAGCAGCCTGGGGGCGGCAGCGGCGGCTCGGATTCAGGCGCGGCTGACACGCCACACCCTGGCGGTCGCCCGCCGCGTGTCCAGCCAGCTGGGCCTCGAGCTGGTGCTGGCCGTCGATGGGTTGGGCCCGAGGGCGGCCCGCCGCTGGGGGGGTGCCCTGGGGGCCGACCGCTGCCTGCTGCAGGGCCAGGGCGGCCTGGGGTTGCGGATGCACCGCCAGTTTCTGCGGGCGGCGGCCGAGGGGGCCGGGCGGGTGGTGGTGATCGGCAGTGATCTGCCCCGGCTGGAGGGTGGCGATCTGGCGGCGGCCTTCGAGGCCCTGAACCGCCGGCCCGCGGTGCTGGGGCCGGCCGACGATGGCGGCTACTGGCTGCTCGGCCTGCGCCGGCCGGATCCCTGGCTGCTGGCCGGGATGGCCTGGGGCTCGGCCCAGGTGCTGGCGCAGACCCTGGCGGTGATGGCCCACCGGGGCGTGGAGCCGGCGCTGCTGCCCTGGCGGGGCGATCTCGACCGGGGCGAGGACCTGCGGCCGTGGCGCTGAGGCCGCCCCCGATCTCCGTGGTGATCGCCGCCCGCAACGAGGCGCCGCGGTTGCCGGCGCTGCTGGCCGATCTGGCCGCTGCTCCGGAGCTGATTGCGGAGGTGCTGGTGGTGGATGGGGCCAGCGGGGATGCCACCCGTCGGGTGGCGGCCCTGGCCGGGGCGCGGGTGTTGGGGAGTGCCCCCGGTCGGGGCCTGCAGCTGGCCCACGGGATCAGCTGCAGCAGCGGCTCCTGGCTGTGGCTGCTGCATGCCGATGCCCGGCTGGAGGCCGGCTGGCGCCCGGCCGTGGCGACGGCCCTGGGGCTGCCGGAGGCCGCCTGGTACAGCCACCTGGCCATCGATGGCTCCCACCCCGCCCTGCGGCTGGTGGAGTGGGCGGTGGCCTGGCGCAGCCGCTGGCGCCAGCTCCCCTATGGCGACCAGGGCCTGCTGCTGCCGCGGCCGCTGCTGGATCGGGCCGGAGGGCTGGCTCCGCTGCCGCTGATGGAAGACCTCGACCTGGTGCAGCGCCTGCAGCCGCACACCCGCCTGCGGCCCCTGCAGGCCCGGCTGCGGGTGGATGGCCGGCGCTGGCGGGCCCTGGGGATCGGCCAGACGGCCCTGGCGAATGCCCGGCTGCGGCGCGCCTGGCGGCGGGGTGTGCCCGCCGAGGCGCTGGCGGCGCGCTACTACGGAGCTGCCGATTAGGGCGCGTACCAGAAGGCGCAGCGGCGCTGCAGCGGCTCCAGTTCCCAGCCCTGGGCGGCGTAGAAGGCCACCACCTCGGGGTCGGCGAACAGGCTCACCCGATCCACCTCCATCGTGCGCAGCTGGTCGAGCACGTAGACCATCAGCTGCTTGCCCAGCCCGGCCCCCTGGTAGAGGGGATGGACGGCCACATCCCAGACGGTGGCCTCCACCACGCCATCGCCGGTGCAGCGGGCGAAGCCCACCAGCTTGGGCAGGCGCGGGTCGTGGCGCCACAGGCCCACGCGCAGCAGGCTGTGTTGCAGGGCCTTGCGCACCCGGCGCAGGGGCCGGCGGCTCCAGCCCACCGCATCACAGAGCTGCTCCAGCTCGATCAGGTCGATCTCCCGATCCCGGCTCAGCACCAGGCTGAGTTCGGGGTTGGGGGTGGGGCAGAGCCGGTGCTGCTCCCCGTAGAGGCTGGTGAGGAGCTCGGCCGGGGCCACGACTGCCGCGTGCAACGCAATGGCACGATCCTGCCCGATGGCCGCCCAGGCCCGCGACCCGTGGGCCAGCCTGGAGACTCCTGAGCCCCGATCCCTGGCCCACGCCGCTTCACCGCCCCTGTTGGTGGCCCTGCATGGCTGGTTGCTGGCGGGGCGGCTGTGGACGCCCCTGGCCGAGGCCCTGGCGCCTGACTGGGAGCTCTGGGCCCCGGATCTGCCCGGCTTCGGCACGCGGGAGCGTCCCCGGGGCCTGCACGCCAGCCTGGCCAGCTACGGCCGCTGGCTGGCCCAGGCGGCCCGGGAGCAGGCGGGAGAGCGGCCGATCGTGCTGATGGGCCACTCCCTGGGGGGCAGCGTCGCCCTGCACGCCGCGCCCCACCTGGGCGATCAGCTGGTGGGCCTGGTGCAGATCGCCGCCGGTGGGGGGGTGTACCAGCCCCGCGCCTTTGCCCAGGTGCGGCGGGGTGGGGCCCTGTTTCTGCGCTGGCGGCCGGGCTGGCTGGCCGAGCTGCCGGGCACTGATCCTCTGCGCAGCCCCCTGCTGGCCGAGCGTCGCGCCGCCCAGGGGCTGCTGGCCTGCAGCACCAACCGGGGTGCGGTGCGCCAGATTCCCCAGCTCACCGCCCAGCTGCAGGTGCCCAGCCTCTGGATCGCCGGCAGCCGCGACCAGGTGATGGAGCCCCGCTACGTGCGCCACCTGGCCGGTTACGCCGCCCAGCACCAAGTCGTGGAACTGGAGGGGGTGGGGCACCTGCCCATGCGTCAGAGGCCGGCCCAACTCGCCGGGGTGCTCCGTCCCTGGCTGGAACAGCTCGGCTGAGCTCGGCTGAGCTCGGCTGAGTTAGAGGGCCGCGAGGCCGCGCTCCTGCAGGTCGGCCAGCTGGGCGTACACCCCGCCGGCCTGGCGCAGTTCGGTGTGGGTGCCCTGCTCGATCAGGTGGCCCTTGCGCAGCACCAGGATGCGATCGGAGGCCTCCACCGTGGCCAGGCGGTGGGCGATCACGATGGCCGTGCGCTGCTGGAGCAGGCGCGAGAGGTCGCGCTGCAGGGTGGCCTCGGTGGAGGGGTCCATGAAGGCGGTGGCTTCATCCATCACCAGCACCGAGGGGTCGCGGATCGCCACCCGGGCCACCGAGAGCAGCTGGCGCTCGCCGGAGGAGAGGTTGCCGCCCCGTTCGCGCAGCTCGGTGGCCAGGCCATCGGGGAGACGCCGCAGCAACGGCTCCAGACCCAGCTCGGCGCAGAGCTTCTGCAGATCGTCGCTGCTGATCGGCGCATCGAGGCGCAGGTTGTCGGCCACGTTGCCGCTGAACAGAAACGTGTCCTGCAGCACCACCCCGAGCCGCTGGCGCAGGGTGGGAATGGGCAGCTGGCGGATGTCGACCCCATCCAGCAGGATCCGGCCCTGCTGGGGTTCGTAGAGCCGGCACAGCAGACGGATCACGGTGGTTTTGCCGGAACCGGTGGGGCCGACCAGGGCCACGTGTTCGCCGGGGCCGATCCGGAAGGACAGGTTGGTGAGGATCGGGTCGTCGTCCCGGTAGGCAAAGCTGACGTTCTCGAACACCACCTCGCCGGCACTGGCGCGTTCACTGCCGCTCTGAATCGCCGCCGCCGTGCGCTCGCTGGAGGGCAGCTCGGCGATCTCGATGGGCTGCTCCAGCAGTTCGCCGATGCGCTCAACGGCGGTGAGGCCGCCCTGGATCTGGGTGAAGCGCTCTGCCAGCTGGCGCAGGGGGTCGAAGAGGCGCTGGGAATAGAGGATGAAGGTGGTGAGCGTGCCCAGGCCCATGGCGCTGCCGAGCACCATCCAGCCCCCGAGGGCCAGCACCACGGCCACGGCGCTGAGGGCCACCCACTCGATGAAGGCCGAGATGGCGCTGTCGTAGAGGATCGTGCCCGTCACCGCTTCGCGGTAGGCCGTGGTGACGCGGGAGAAGCGGGCACTGTTGGTGGCCTCCCGGCGGAACATCTGCACCACCTCCAGGCCCTGCAGGTTTTCCTGCAGGTCGGCGTTGAGCTGGCTGAGCTCTTCGCGCACCCGGTAGTTGGCCGTGCGGTAGCGGCCCTGCAGCCAGAGGATGCCGAGCACCACCGGCACCTGGCTCACCAGCAGCAGCAGGCCCAGGCGCCATTCGATCGAGATCATCGTGGCCGCGATCACCAGCAGGGTCACGAGGTCGGCGAGCACCCCCACGGCGCCGCTGCCGAACACCTCGGCCAGGGCGTCCACATCACTGGTGAGCCGGGTGAGCAGCTTGCCCACGGGCGTGCGGTCGTGGAACCGCAAGGACAGCGCCATGGCGTGGGCGAACAGGTCGTTGCGGATGCGGGCGGTGAGCCGCTGGCCCACGGCCTGGACGTTGAAGGTTTGGATGCCCTGCAGGCCGAGGCGCAGCAGCACCGCCAGCAACAGCAGCAACACCAGCTGCTGGAGCGCCGCCGGCACCGACATGCCGTTGAGCCAGCCCAGGGTGGGCTCGCGCCGCAGCACGGCGATCGCCTGGCCCACCAGCAGGGGCTGCACCGCGGCGGCGAAGGCCACCGGGATCAACAGCAGCAGGGTGAGGCCGAGGCGGCGGCGGTCCTTGCCCAGGTAGGGCAACAGGCGTGCCAGGCGTTGCCTGTCGAGGCGGGCCATCAGCGGCTCCGCTGCGGCACCGCCACCCCGAGGCGATCCACCAGGCCCTGGAGCACGCCGTCATCGAGGCGCAGGGCCAGGGGGTGGCCCACCAGTCGGGCGGTGCTGTGGAACAGATCTTCGATGGCGATCAGGCCGTTTTCCTCGAGGGTGCGGCCGGTGGCCACCAGATCCACGATCGCCTCACTCATGCCGGTGATCGGGCCGAGCTCCACCGATCCGGCCAGGTGAATCAGCTCCACCGGCAGATCGAGGGCATCAAAGAAGGCCTGGGCGCAGCCGGTGAACTTGCTGGCCACGCGGCAGTGGGCCGGCAGGTCTGCCGCCCGGCGGTAGCCGCTGCTGGCCTTCACGGCCACGCTCATGCGGCAGCCGCCGAAGCCCAGATCGAGCAGCTGGGCCACCGGCAGCTGGTGTTCGCGGATCACGTCGTAGCCCACCACGCCGAGCTGGGCCTGGCCGTAGGCCACATACACCGGCACGTCGGCGTTGCG
This sequence comes from Cyanobium sp. T1B-Tous, assembly GCF_024345475.1. Lineage (GTDB taxonomy): Bacteria > Cyanobacteriota > Cyanobacteriia > PCC-6307 > Cyanobiaceae > Cyanobium_A. Next base: position 1,225 of record NZ_JAGQBE010000057.1, on the reverse strand, counting down.
CACCAGCAGGGCCCGGGCCTGGCCGCAGGCACTCGGCACCATCAGCTGGCGGTTGCCGGGTTCCAGCAGGGCCGAGAAGTCGAGGCCGGCGGCGGCGAAGCGGGCCACCGAATCCTTGAGCAGGGCGCCTTTGGCCAGGGCGACGGTGATCATGGGGGAACGCCTGAGGCTGGACTTTAACGATGCAGCAACTCCGCGTCGGCCTGATCCCGGTGCTGCACGACAACTACGTGTTTGTGCTCCAGCGCGAGGGCGAGGCCGCCGTGGTGGATCCGGCCGTGGCCGAGCCGGTGATCGCCGCCCTTGAGCAGCAGGGGCTGGAGCTGGTGGCGATCCTGCACACCCACCACCACAGCGACCACATCGGCGGCACCCCCGGGCTGCTGGCCCGCTGGCCCGGGGCGGCGGTGCTGGCCAGCCAAGAGGACCGCGCCCGGATCCCGCTGCAGACCCAGGGTGTGGCCGACGGCGACCGGTTTGCGCTGTTGGGGGAGCCGGTGGAGGTGCTCGCCGTGCCCGGTCACACCCGCGCCCACATCGCCTACCACCTGCCCGCCTCGGGCCATCTGTTCTGCGGCGACACCCTCTTTGCGGGGGGCTGCGGGCGCCTGTTTGAAGGCAGTGCGGCCCAGATGCGGGACTCCTTGCAGCGGTTGGCCGCCCTTCCCCCGGCCACCCGGGTGTGGTGCGCCCACGAGTACACCGAAGCGAACCTGCGCTGGGCCGCCGCCACCGTGGCCCCTGGTGATCCTTGCGCCGCGGCCATCGGCGAGCGCCTGGCTGCGGTGCGCCAGGCCCGGGCCCGGGGCGAGGCCACCATCCCCAGCACGGTGGAGCTAGAGCAGGCCACCAACCTGTTCGTGCGCGCCAGCAACGCGGAGCAGCTCGCCAGCTTGCGGGCCAGCAAGGACCACTGGGCGGGTTAGGCGGGGCCGGCGTCGAGTACGCGCAGCGGCTCGCGGGTGGGGAACAGGATGCCCGTGGACCCTGGGCGCAGGCTGAGCTGGCAGCGCTGACCGCGGCCGTATTCCGCCTCCAGGGGCAGCCGCAGCCGCAGCTTGAGGGTGCCGAGCTGCACCTGGTAGAGCCATTCCCGGCCCAGAAACTCGCGGCCCTGCACCCAGGCCTCGCCGTCCCCATCGGGGAGGAGGGCGATGGCCTCCGGGTTCACCAGCACCTCGAGGGGCTGCTCGCTTGGAGACAACGCCCCCTCGCTGCCGGCTAG
>NZ_JAGQBE010000056.1 GCF_024345475.1 Cyanobium sp. T1B-Tous | reverse complement strand
CCGAGGTCGAGCTTGTGGAGGGCGTAGGCCAGTACGGCCACGCTGATGCCCGCCACGGAGATGCCGACGGAGGCTCCCGCGAGGGGCAGAAATTCGCTCCAGCTGAAGTGCTCGGCCACCTCAGCGGCTTCTTGGGGATCCAGCAGGGTGCCGAAGCGGCTGTTCCAGGGGGTGCCGAGCAGGCCCACCAGCACGGAGGGAACCGCCAGCACCACCAGGGGCATGGCCATCTGCCAGCCGGATTCATGGGGGTGGCTGGCGTGGCTGTGGCCGTGGTCGTCGCCGTGGTCATCCGCGGTTTTACCGGCGGCGGCCATCAGCTGGGCAGCCATGGCTTTGTCTCCGCCGCGGAACTCTCCCTCAAAGGTGAGGAAGTAGAGCCGGAACATGTAGAAGGCGGTCATGCCGGCGGTGATGAAGCCGGCCACCCACAGGATGGGGAACTGGCCGAAGGCCACCCCCAGGATTTCGTCCTTGCTCCAGAAGCCCGCCAAGGGCGGGATGCCGCTGATGGCGATGCAGCCGATGAAGAAGGTGGCGCTGGTGATCGGCATGAACTTGCGCAGGCCACCCATCAACCGCATGTCCTGGGCGAGCACGGGTTCATGGCCCACCACCTCCTCCATGGCGTGGATCACTGACCCAGAACCCAGGAACAGCATGGCCTTGAAGAAGGCGTGGGTCACCAGGTGGAACATGCCGGCGACCGGGGCGCCGCAGCCCATGGCCAGCATCATGTAACCGAGCTGGCTCACCGTGCTGTAGGCCAACCCTTTCTTGAGGTCCATCTGGGTGAGGGCAATCGAGGCCCCCAGCACCAGGGTGATGGTGCCCACCACGGCGATCGTGGCTTGCACCGCCGGGAAGGGCGCGTACACCGGCTGCAACCGGGCCACCAGAAACACGCCCGCCGCCACCATCGTGGCCGCGTGGATCAGGGCTGAAATCGGGGTGGGGCCCTCCATGGCGTCCGGCAGCCACACGTGCAGGGGGAACTGGGCCGATTTGGCCATGGGGCCCATGAACACCAGCAGGCAGAGCAGGATCGCCGCGGCGTTGGACACGCTGCCGCCGGCCACGGCCTCCTGCAGCCGGGCGCCGATCTCCTCAAAGCCGAAGCTGCCGGTGGCCCAGAACAGCCCCAGGATTCCCAGCAGCAGGCCGAAGTCGCCCACCCGGTTCACCACAAAGGCCTTCTGGGCGGCGTTGGCGGCGCCGTCGCGGTCGTACCAGAAGCCCACGAGCAGGTAGGAGCACATGCCCACCAGCTCCCAGAACACATAGATCTCCAGCAGGTTGGGGCTGATCACCAGGCCCAGCATCGAGCTGCTGAACAGGGCCAGATAGGTGAAAAAGCGCACATAGCCCTTGTCGTGGGCCATGTAGCCATCGGAATACACCATCACCAGCACGGCGATGGTGGTCACCAGGGCCAGCATCACGGCGCCGAGGGCATCCACCCGGAAGCCCATCTGCAGGTTGAAGGTGCCCGCGCTGGCCCAGTTGAACAGCACTTCGGTGGGGCCTGCGCCGGCGAGCTGCTGGGCCAGTACGGCGTAACTGAGCACGGCTGCGGCCCCGACGCAGCTGATCAGCAGCCAGGCGACGGGTTTGCGTAACCGGTTGACGGTGCGGTTGAAGCTGATCAGCCCCAGCCCGGTGATGCAGGCCCCGACCAGGGGCAGCACCGGGATCAACCAGGCGAGTTCGGCGGCTGACGGCATGCGGCGCAGGCTGGTTGGAAGGAGTGTAGGCAGCCGATCCGGTCTGTCCCTACCCCTGTGCGGGGGCGCCCATCAGCCGAGCCAGTGCCCCAGGGCGGAACGGGAGAAGCTGGTGGCCCCCAGGCCGATGAAGCGGTGGGCCCACCAGAACACCCCCACGGCGATGGCGATGCCGAGCTGGGCGGGTCGCAGGAATTCGGAGAGCACCAGCTGTTGGCGCCCATCCAGCACGGCCCGGAAGGGCAGCACCGAGGTGGTGGCACGCAGCTCCTCGAAGGCGGCGCCGAAGCGGCGGGCCAGGCGGCGGTCGCCGTTCCACACCGCAAACAGGTGGTGGGCGATCAGGCCGATGCAGGTGGCCACCATGAAGCTGCTGCCGATCCAGAGCAGGTGGGTGGCGCACCAGAGAATTTGTCCCACGGCCTGGGGATGGCGGCTGATGCGGATGATCCCGGTGGCGTACAGCCGCACCTGGGGTTTCAGCACGGCCGGGATCTCCAGCAGGTTGTAGGTGGCCGGATACAAAAACAGGAAGCTGATGGCGGTGCCCGCCCACACCAGCGGCACGATCCAGGGTTGGTCCTGGAGGTTCCAGAGCCGAACGCCGTCGTAGCGGTGGGCCAGGAAGTAGCCGATCACCACCACGGCCGAGGGGATGCTCACGGCGGCAAACAGCAGCCGCCAGGCCCGCTCGCCGATCCGTTCCACGCCCCAGACCCGCAGGGAGGCGCCACCGCTGTGGACCACGGCGAAGGCCAGCAGCAGGGCGAGCATCACCCAGCTGCTGTGGTGGAGGGAGCTGGGGGGCAAGGGGCGGATGGGGAGTTGTGAAGCTGCCGATTCTCGCTGCCAGACTTCCCCCCTAGAGTTTTTTCCTCGCCAGCTGGCAGGCCGCCCCGGCCGCTCCAGGCAACCCGATGGCAGACCTGCCTTTCACCCTTGATCAGCTGCGCATCCTGCGGGCCATCGCCTCGGAGGGCAGCTTCAAGAAGGCCGCCGACAGCCTTTATGTCACCCAACCGGCGGTGAGCCTGCAGATCCAGAACCTGGAGAAGCAGCTCAGCGTCAGCCTGTTTGATCGGGGCGGGCGCAAGGCCCAGCTCACCGAGGCCGGTCACCTGCTGCTGAGCTACTGCGACCGGATCCTCAGCCAGTGCCAGGAGGCCTGCCGTGCCCTGGAAGACCTGCACAACCTGCGCGGCGGCTCCCTGATCGTGGGCGCCAGCCAGACCACCGGCACCTACCTGATGCCGCGGATGATCGGTCTGTTCCGCCAGAAGTATCCGGAGGTGGCGGTGCAGCTGCAGGTGCACAGCACCCGGCGCACGGGCTGGAGCGTGGCCAATGGCCAGGTGGATCTGGCGATCATTGGCGGGGAGCTGCCCACGGAGCTCGGCGAGCTGTTGCAGGTGGTGCCCTACGCCAGCGATGAGCTGGCCCTGGTGCTGCCGGTGAAGCATCCCCTGGCCCGCCTGCCCGAGCTCACCAAGGACGACCTCTACCGGCTGGGGTTCGTCTGCCTCGATGCCCAGTCGACCACCCGCAAGATGGTGGACCAGCTGCTGGCTCGCTCCGGCCTGGATGTGGGCCGCCTCAAGATCGAGATGGAGCTCAACTCCTTTGAGGCGATCAAAAATGCCGTGCAAAGCGGCCTGGGGGCGGCCTTTTTGCCGGTGGTGTCGATCGAGCGGGAGCTCTCCGCCGGCACGTTGCACCGGCCCCAGGTGGCCGATCTGCTGGTGCGCCGCCAGCTGAAGCTGATCACCCACCCCGCCCGCTACTGCTCCCGGGCCGCCGATGCCTTCCGCAAGGAGGTGCTGCCGGTGTTCGCCAGCCCCGACAGCCCCCTGCGCCGCCCCCTCCAGCAGGAGGCTCCGCCCGCCCCCACGCCGGCCTGACACCCCGCCCTCTGCTCAGTCGGGCCGGGGCTCAGACAGGCCGGTGTGCTCAGAACTGGTCGGCTTCGGGGGTGATGCCCACGGTGTCGTCGGCCACGCCCTTGGTGAGGAATTTGTTCTGGCTGATGTCGGTCTGGTAGACGCAGCGCACGATCGGTTTGTCCTTCACCGAGCCGATGTAGGCGAAGGTGTTCATGCGCTGCTTGCACTGGCGCATCTGCTCGGCGGTCACGGCCCCTTCCTTCTGCAGCACGCTCCAGTTCTCCCGCCGGATCACGCAGCCGGCCTTGAGCTCGGGCTGGGTGACGAAGCTGGAGCTGGGGTTCATGGTGGTGTACAGCTCCACGTCCATCACGAAGGCGCTGGCGCCCCACTGGCGGCAGAACTCGGGATCGGGCACCGCCATGTCGAGCTGTTGGCTGCTGGCGATGTTGCCCTGGTCGCCCTGGGTGGTGCTGGAGAGGCCGGTGCCGATGCCGATGCCCACCACCAGCACCCCGGCCAGGATCGCCAGGGTGCCCACGTTGAACTGAAAGGGGCCATTGCCGCCCGGTCCTCCTTGCCCCCCCGGACCACCCTTGCCACCGCCAGGCCCGGGCCGCGGTTCGGGACGTCGCCCGCCGCGGCCGTAGGCCTCGTCGCTGTAGCGGTCGTCGGCGTAGCGGTCCGGGTTGTAGCGGGAGCGGCTCACAGGCTTTCGGTGCTGCGGGGCAGGCCCATCGAGTAATTGAGCACCCGGGCATCCGGGTTGTAGCGAAGCTCGCCACCCTGCAGCAGCTGGCGAATCAGGCCTTCCAGCTCGGAGCCGATCTGGCGCAGGTTGTATTCGGTGAGGTCGGCACCGGCGTGGGCGGCCACCAGCTCCCGAAAGCGGTCCTGCACCTTGGTCAGCACGGGGGCGTCCCAGAGGAACTCGTTATCGGGATCCACATCCATGGTGAGCTGGCTGGGATCGGCCACCAGGTCGCCGTTCTCGATCCGGGCGGTGAAGAGCCGCACGTGACGGGTGGTGGACTTCAGCAGGGTCGCTTCAGGGCGAGGGTCGACAGGGCGAGACTCAGCCATGGACATGGGATTGCGGGCACCCGATGGCGCAACTCTAGAAACTCCTGGGGCCGCGGAGGTCCGGGGCCCCCTTTAGGGTTGCCCCTGGTTTTCAGATCTGAAGGATGCGGGTCGTCATCGCCGGGGCAGGGCTCGCCGGATTGTCGTGTGCGAAATACCTCTGTGATGCGGGGCATACCCCGGTGGTGGTGGAGGCTCGCGACGTGCTGGGCGGCAAGGTGGCGGCCTGGCAGGACGAGGACGGCGACTGGTACGAGACCGGACTGCACATCTTCTTCGGCGCCTACCGCAACATGCGCCAGCTGTTCAAGGAGCTGGACATCGAAGACCGTCTGCAGTGGAAGAGCCACTCGATGATCTTCAACCAGAAGGAAACTCCCGGCACCTACAGCCGCTTTGACTTCCCCGATATCCCGGCCCCCTTCAATGGGCTGGCGGCCATCCTCAGCAACAACGACCTGCTCACCTGGCCGGAGAAGATCTCCTTCGGCCTCGGCCTGGTGCCGGCGATCCTCCGGGGCCAGCAGTACGTGGAGGAGTGCGACCAATACTCCTGGACCGAGTGGCTGCGCATCCACAACATCCCGGAACGGGTGAATGACGAGGTGTTCATCGCCATGGCCAAGGCGCTGAACTTCATCGATCCCGACGAGATCTCCAGCACGGTGGTGCTTACCGCCCTCAATCGCTTCCTGCAGGAGAGCGATGGTTCCAAGATGGCCTTCCTCGATGGCAATCCGCCCCAGCGGCTCTGCCAGCCGATCGTGGAGTACATCGAGGCCCGAGGCGGTGAGGTGCACCTCAATGCCCCCCTGCGGCAGATCGAGCTCAATGCCGACGGCAGCGTGAAGGCGTTCCAGATCGGTGGCATCAAGGGCCAGGAGCCCCGCACCCTCACGGCCGATGCCTACGTGAGTGCCATGCCGGTGGATCCCTTCAAGCTGCTACTGCCCGAGGCCTGGAAGGAGATCCCCTACTTCAAGAAGCTCGATGGGCTCAATGGCGTGCCGGTGATCAACATCCACCTCTGGTTTGACCGCAAGCTCACCGAGATCGACCACCTGCTGTTCAGCCGCAGCCCGCTGCTGAGCGTGTATGCCGATATGAGCAACACCTGCAAGGAATACGAGGATCCCGAGCGCTCGATGCTCGAGCTGGTGTTCGCTCCGGCAAAAGACTGGATCGGGCGCCCGGATGAGGAGATCGTGGCGGCCACCATGGAGGAGCTCAAGCGCCTGTTCCCGATGCACTTCACCGGCGATGATCAGGCCCAGCTGCGCAAGTCGATCGTGGTGAAGACGCCCCTGTCGGTCTACAAGACCGTGCCCGGCTGCCAGCAGCTCCGGCCCGACCAGGCCTCGCCGATCCCCAACTTTTTCCTGGCCGGTTGCTACACGATGCAGCGCTACCTGGCCTCGATGGAGGGGGCGGTGCTCAGCGGCAAGCAGTGCGCCCAGGCGATTGCCACGTCCCCCCTGGCCCAGCCGGCGGCCGGGGTTGCGGTGGCGGTCTGAGCGTGGTGGTGTCCGCCGTTGCCAATCTGGAGGAGGCCTATGAGGCCTGCCGCCGTGAGACGGCGGAGTGGGCCAAAACCTTCTATCTCGGCACGCTGCTGATGCCGCCGGCCAAGCGGCGGGCGATCTGGGCGATTTACGTGTGGTGCCGCCGCACCGATGAGCTGATGGACAGCCCGGAGGCGATGGCGCGCCCTGTGGAGGAGCTGGCCGCCCGGCTGGACGCCTGGGAGCAGCGCACCCGCGCCCTGTTCGCTGGCGAGGTGCGCGATGGCCTGGACCTGGTGATGCGTGACACGATCGAGCGCTATCCCCAGCCCATCCAGCCCTACCTCGACATGATCGAGGGCATGCGCATGGATCTCACCACCACGCGTTATGCCGATTTCGATCAGCTCTACCTCTACTGCTATCGCGTCGCCGGCACCGTGGGGCTGATGACCCAGGAGGTGATGGGGGTGGATCCCGCGTACACCTCGGCCCCCTGGAGCTCCCGGCCTGACACCAGTGAGGCTGCTGTGGCCCTGGGGATCGCCAACCAGCTCACCAACATCCTGCGCGACGTGGGCGAGGACCGGGGCCGCGGCCGGATCTATTTGCCTCAGGAGGATCTGGTGCGCTTCGGCTACAGCGAGGCCGAGCTGATGGCCGGCACTCTCAACGACAGCTGGCGGGAGCTGATGCGGTTCCAGCTGGCCCGCGCCCGGGATTGGTTTGCCCGTTCCGAGGCTGGCGTGCGCTGGCTCGCGCCCGATGCCCGCTGGCCGGTGTGGGCGTCGCTACGCCTGTATCGCGGCATCCTCGATGTGATCGAGGAGCTCGACTACGACGTGTTCAACCACCGGGCCTATGTGCCCACCTCCGGCAAGTTTCTGGATCTTCCCCGGTCGTTTGTCATCGCCCAGGCGCGCTGAGCCCAGGGAGAAGACGCCTGGACGGATAGAAAACTGTCTACAAAACCATCGGGCTTGGCCTGTGCCGTACAGGCTCTCTCGAAAATAAGCCAAAGGGATGAGAAGCCTCGCCGCTGTTTTGCTGGCCAGCAGTGTTCTCGTGGGCAGTGTGTCGCCGGCTGCGCAGGCATCGTCATTCCAGACCGCCAAGGTTCGACGCATTGTTGACGGCTCTGAGGTTTACATTGATAAGCGTCAGGCTAAGATTAATCAAGATGCCAAAAATGGTCAACAGATTAGCACCGGAAGTAGTCGGGCAGAGCTGCTCTTCGATAAACGTGCGCTTGGGTTTATTGGCAAGCAAAGCTTGATAACTCTTGGTCGTGAATGTTTTCGACTTCAGCAGGGCACTGTGCTCGTCAATGGGACACAAAAGGGCTGCTTGGGAAGCAAGATTCTGGGTGTTCGAGGAACCACCTATGTCTTGACTGCGTCCCAGGATGGAAATTATGAACTTAGTGTTTTGCATGGTGATGTCAGCGTGGAAGATGCTAGCAGTGCCGCAGCTGAGGCCATTCCAGATGTGGATATTTTGTCCCTCTACCCCACGCTCAGCCCTTGGATCGGTTTTGGTCCAAGTGCCTGGGGCAGTAATGCGGGTGGGCTGAGTCTGGGGGAGGCCGCAGGCCTGGTTCTGGGTGACCTCGACTTTTTCCTTCCGGTCTTCCAGCACAATGCCAAGTCATTGTTGTACAGCTACACCACGGTATCGACCAACTTTGATGGGGCGTGGGGCGCAAGTACTGAAATTGGGTATACATGGTTTGATCCCAGCAATCAAGCCTCTGCAACCCTTTTCCTGGGGTACGACGGATGGAATTCTTTGTCTGCAGTGTCAAGCTGTTTTAATAACCAGCTGGCTTTGGGCGGTCAGTGGCAGCGAGACCGATGGCAGTTTGGACTGAATGGAAATATTCCAATCGCATCCTGTCCCAATAGTTTGAGTTTGGCGGCGGCGCGGATTGGTGTTCCCATTGTCAATCTGGGAGACCAGTCCATCATGTTGTCCTTCTCTCCCTATGTGATTGATGGTGCCGGCAGCACTTCTGGGGGCGGCCAAGTTGGCCTGGATGTGCCGATTGGTGATCACCTTCAGGCTTCGGCTTATGTCCAGTATGACGATCTGTTGGATACGGTGGTTGGAGGCAGAATTACATATCGTTTTGCAACCTCAGGTCGGTTTGTTCGTGATCCCAATCTTCCTCTGGGCGTTTCTGGCGTGATCCCGCAGCTCTCCCAGCTGAAGCCTGAGCAATTCAATACTGGCAAGCCCTTCCAAATCGCTTTAGGGCCATCATCTGTTCAATCACCGCCCACTTTCCCCGGCCCCTCCTTGGGTGGTCAGGTTGATGTTGTCAGCCCGTTGGTTGGCCAAGGAGTTAATGTTCAGATTAAAGCAGGGGAGCAGGCCGTGCTTAGCCCCGCGGGGGAGTTGATCAGTACGCGCCAGCTCACCCAGGAAGAATATTCTCAGTTGATCATCTCCAATGCTGCTGGCCAGGATCCTTTGCCTGAAGGCCATGCAATCATCAAAACCTTCAACAGGCTCTATGGATCCCCATCGATGGCCATGATGGCAGCGACGGGATTTAACTGGCTGATCTCTTCCCGCCAGCCCTACCCGCGTGCACGCGCTAACCAGAATCTGGTTGTGCCTGATAACAAGTTGCCGGGGTCTGCTTCTGGTTTGACAGCCAACGCCTATGTGTGTGTCTCCCAAGGCAGTCCTGTCCCCTTGTACTTTTTGGGTCAAGATTTGCAAGGAACGCCTGATCTTCAAAGCGCGACGGTTTTCTCACTGGGTGCGTCTCCCACGTGCTCAGGCAATTTTATTGTTATTGTTAACACGCAGGCGCCGTCGCAAACATACGCTACCGCCCCGCTTCTCGTATTCCAGGATCCCCAAACTGGTGTCATTACTCCTCTTGGATGAGCTTTCACTTTCGGCTCATACGCAGGCTAATGTGTTGGCCCTGGGCCACTTTCGCGCTCCCCACGGCCGGTGCCCTGGTGGTGGGTGTGGGGAGCGCGCTTCTGCCCCAGCTGCAGCTTGAAGTTGAGTTGTCCCTGGTCACCTGGGCTCAGGAGCTGCGTGGTCGCCGCAGCCCGCCAGCCAACATCAGCATTGTGGCCATTGATGATTTCAGCCTGCAGCAGGCTGCCAATGCTGATTTGAGTGAAGATGCCGCGTTGAGGAGTTTGGGGGCGTGGCCGTGGCCTCGTGCCATCCATGGAGTTGTGCTGAACCGGCTCTACCAGGCGGGTGCCCGCTCCGTGGCGCTGGATCTTCTGTTTGATGCTCCCAGCTCCCATGGACCGGAAGACGATGGGCGTTTGGCAGACGTTTTGGCTCGGCATCGACCGCGCACATTGCTGGGCGCTCAGGTGTTGGAAAGTCGTGGGGACTTGGCCGGTCTTTCCCTCAGTCAGCCGGTGGTGCCTCTGCAGGATGCGGCGGGTGTCCAGGCTTCTGGGTTGCTGAATGGTCCGATTGATGCCGATGGAGCGCTCCGCAAGCGTCCCGGCGACCATGCCGACCAGTTGCGCAGGGATCTTGGCCCTGCCGTCCCGCCCAGTCTGGCTCAGGTTCTTCTGCGGGCCGGTGGAGGTGTTGACCTCAGCCGACAGCCTCCAGGAGGCGGCCGATGGCTGCCCTTGTTGGATTTTTATGGGCCGCCGCGAACGATCCCCGTGGTCTCGATCTGGTCCGTTCTCGAATCGGGCTCATATCAGCATTTGAAGCACACCGGACGTTTTCACGACCAGTTGGTGTTGATCGGTCCGACGGCTTCTGTCCTCCAGGATTTGCATCAAACAGCCTTTTCCAATGCTGAGGGCATGCCTGGTGTTGAGGTTCATGCCACGGAGCTGGCCAATCGAATTGAGGGACGAGCCCTGTGGTTTTGGCAGCCACCGCGCTGGTGGCCCCTGTTGCTCGCTGGTTGCGCCTTTACGGCAGCCCTCGTGGCCCAGCGCTGGGACAAACCGCTGATCCGGCTCAGTGTGCTTGCCGGGACGGCGGCCTCTTTGGCGCTGCTCTCGCTGATTCTGATCGGGGCGGCTGGCATTGCCGTCCCTCTCTTCACCGTGGCGGGCTCCGTTCTGTTGATGGGCGTGGTGACCAGTGGGGATGCAACGCTTCGGCTGCAATGGCAGCGTCGCCGCCTGCGCTTGGCTCTGGGTCGTTACCTCTCGCCGGCAGTTGCGGCAGAAATTTCGGATCAGCCTGCCAACGCAGATGGCATTCTCGGCGGCCGCAGTGCTCGGGTCGTCATTTTGATGACGGACATCCGTGGCTTTACGGCGCGAACGATGCGGATGACAGAGGAGAACAGAGTGGCCGACCTTGTGAATCAGCTCAACCAGTACTTTGGCGAGGTTGTTGATGCCATTGATCACGAAGGTGGCATTGTGGACAAGTTCATTGGCGATGCAACCCTGGCCGTCTTCGGAGCCCCTGTCAGCCGGGGCGACGGAGTGGAGGCAGCCTCAGCACTGCGTGCCGCGCTCAGCATTCGCGAGCGCCTGCGGGATCTCAATGCCCGCTGGCTGCAAGAGGGAAAGGAGCCTTGGCAGCAAGTTGTTGTGTTGAACTTCGGCACGGTGATCAGCGGCAATATTGGATCGGCTCGTCGAATGGATTACACGGTGATTGGTGATGCTGTGAATACGACCAGTCGGTTGGAAGCCGTTGCGAAGCAGTGCAACCGAGACCTTGTCATGAGTGGTGCTTTTCTGGAGCTTCTCGAAGCCGATGCCCTTGCTGCTGAGTGGCTTGGGGAGTTCGAGCTTCGCGGCCATGGGGTGGAGGCGGCCTACGGAATCTCAGAACCCCCTGGGTCAATAGGTCCGGAATCCTCGTCACCCATCGATGTTGCTGTCTGAGTTCTTTTTGGGCGCGTGTTGTTCTCGTTCAGGCCCAGCCATTGGGCCAGGATGGGATTGACCCGTTCGGGCGCCTCGTCGTGGGGGCAGTGCCCTAGCCCAGGCAGCACCTGCAGCTCCTGGATGCAGGGGTAGAGCTCGGCCCAGCGGCGGGCTTCAGCCGGATCTTCCCAGGGGTCGGCTTCGCCCCAGAGCATCCGCACCGGCACGGTCGGCTCTGCGGCACTCAGGTCCGCCAGCAGCTGGGGGGCCAGGTGATCGTTGAACAGGTTGACGAAGCCCCGAAAGCTCTCCGTGGCCCCCGGATCGGTGCTGGGGCGATGCAATAGCGCCACCAGCGCCTCGTCCACGTTGGCGCCGCTGGGGTAGGCGCGGGTCAGCACGCTGCGGATGAAGGGGGGTTGGGCCAGCAGGCGAAACAGGGGTGCGATCACCCAGCGCTGGCGCACCAGGGCTTTCACCAGGGGCCGGCTGGCCCGTTCCCAGCCCGGCAGCTGGGCCGCCCGCTTGTCATCGAGGGTGCGCTGGGCGCAGTCGATCAGGATCACCTGGGCTGGGGGGATCCCCTCGGCCAGGAGCCACCGGGCGGCGGTGAGGGCCACCATGGCACCGATCGAGTTGCCTACCAGGTGCACCCGTGGCGCCGGCCCCTCCCCGGACGGCAGCAGCCGCTCCCGCACCAGATCAGCCACCTGCTGGGCCCAGAGGTCGAAGCCGTACTGCACGGCGCCCGGTTGCTCGGGCTCGTCGGCCAGCCGGGAGCGTGGTTTGTCGCTGGCACCGAAGCCCAGCAGATCCACGGCCATCACATGGGCGTGGAGGCTGAGCGGCGGCAGGTTGTGGCGCCAGTGGCCCACCGAGGCACCGAACCCATGGATCAGCAGCACCTTGGTGGGGTTGGTGGGGTCGCCGGCCTCCAGCAGGTGGATCCGGTGTCCCTGCCAGTCCCAATCGGGGGAGACCGGAGCCGTTGTCACCAAAGTTGCGATCAGACCGCGGCCGTCTGGTTGGCCAGCAGCGACTTCAGTTTGGCCAGTTCGCCGGCCCAGCGGGGATCGGGGGCTTCGGTGTCGACGTTGTCGGCATGCACCACCTTGTTCACGGCCTTGCGGGCGGGGGTGGGGGCACTGCCATTGCGGCGCTCGGCCGGAGCGGCGGAGCGGCTCTCCTTGCGCTCCGACACCTCGATCCGCAGGGCGTTGCCGCCGAAGTCCTTGCCGTTGAGCTGCTCGATCACGGTGTCGGCCAGCTTCTGGTCGTCCACGTTGGCGAAGCCGAAGCCGCGGCAGGCGCCGGTGTCCCGGTCGTTGACGGCCTTGAAGCGCACCCCTTCGCCCACAGCGCTGAACAGAGCCTCAAGCTCCTTGGCATCAAAGGTCTGCGGCAGGTTGCCGACGTAGAGGCGAATGCTCATGGGGAAGGGGAGAAAAAACTTTCTGCAGGCGAGGAGAAGCCTCTCGATGCGCCTTTGCATCAGAAAGTTAATCACGTCGCCCGCCTGTTCCCCCAGCGCCCTTCTGCAGCCACCAGCGTTCTGCGGCGGCCAAGGCCAGGGCATCCGCCTGCGGGCTCCCATCGGCGGGCAGGCGGCCGCAGGCCCGCTCCAGGGTGAGGTGGTCGAGCAGCCGGCCCAGGTCGGGGCCGGCGGGGATGGCCAGGTGCTGTTGCAGCCGGCGCCCATCCAGGGGCGGGCGGGGGTGTAACAGGGGGTCGTTGGGGTTCCGCCAGCGCGCCAGCAGGGGCCAGGGGGGCTCCGGTGCCAGCAACAGCAGGGCCGGTAGATCGGCCTCGAGCTCCCGGTGCAGGGCCAGGCTGCGGGCCTCCCCTAGGGCGCCCCAGCCCCCCGCCTGCTCGAGTTGGCCTTGCCAGTGCCGCAGGGCGCGGCAGCGCTGCTGCAGGCGCCGGCTGCTGCGCAGCTCGGCCAGGGCCTGGGCGGGCAGCAGGGCACTCAGCCGGGCTAGGGGCAGGGCCCAGGCGGTTTCGGCGGTGGCCAGGCCCCGTTGCTGGGCCCGATCGAGCTGGAGTTCGGCCAGCGCGGCCCCAGCGCTCGCGTCGGCTCCCCAGCCCTGCAGGAGGCCGCAGGTCAGGGCCAGCGCCAGGCCCCGTTCGCCGCTGGGGGCGGTGGCCAGTTTCTCCAGCTCCGCCAGCACCCGCTCCCCAGCCACCTGGGTGAGCAGGCCCCCATGGCGCTCGATCCAGCCCCGGCTGGTGGGCTCCAGGGCGAAGTCGAGGCTGCAGGCCAGGCGAATGCCGCGCAGCAGTCGCAGCGGATCGGCCAGCAGGTTGGCCTCGCTCACCGCCACCAGCTCACGGCGCTCCAGGTGGGTGAGGCCGCCGGTGGGATCCACCAGGTGTCCGGGCTTCTGTCCGTCGCTGGGCAGCGGCAGGGCGATGGCATTAGCCGTGTAATCGCGCCGGCCCAGATCGGCCTCCAGGCTGTCGCCATCGCGGCGAGCCAGGTCGATGGTCCAGCCCCCCATCACCAGCCGGGCGATGCCGTGGTCGGCATCGAGCACCACGGCGCTGCCGCCATGGCTGCGGGCCAGCTGCCGGGTGAGGCCGATGGCATCCCCGGCCACCACCAGATCGAGGTCGGGCTGGGGCTCGAGCCGGCCCAGCAGCCCATCCCGCACGGCCCCGCCCACCAGGGCCGTGCCCGGTGGCAGGGCTTCCAGCGGCAGGGGCCAGGGCTCCGCCAGCAGCCGTTGCCACAGCTCCTGGGCCACCTCGCCGGCGGGGCGGTCGCCCGTCAGAATGGGCTCCTGGCTCGGCCTGGGCAGCATGTGCATCTGCGTGGATTGCCACTGGGTCGACCGCTGCCAGGCCTACCACGCGGTGGAGCGCCAGCACGGTGTGCCCCACCTCTCCTCCCAGCCCGACATGACCCCCCTGGATCCCCGCATCCACGTGCAGGTGCTGGATCTCCCCGGCGGTGGTGTGGGGGTGGAATGGGATGTGCGGGCCTGCGGCAGTTTTCAACGGGATGGGGGGCGCTGGCAGCGGCTCTGCCCCGGTGTCGCCCTGCCCCGATGAGTTCTTGGAGGTGGTGGTGATGGGAGCGGTGTTGGCCCTGCACAGCTCCAGCGACGTGTTGGGGGTGGGTGTGCGTTGGCTCCCCGGCTCGGGCCCGGTGGAGGCCTCCAGTGCCCTGCGGGCGTTCCCGCTGGGTCGGGGCCTCTCCAACCAGTTGCTCAGCTGCATCGAGCAACTGCTGCCGGCCGACCAGTGGCCCCAGCTCACCCGCCTGGCCGTGGCCACCGGGCCCGGTGGCTTCACCGGTACCCGGCTCACCGTGGTGCTGGCCCGCACCCTGGCCCAGCAGCTCCAGGTGCCCCTCGATGGGGTGTCCAGCTTTCTGCTGGCGGCCCGGCGCCTCGGGATTCAGGAGCCCACCTGGCTGGTGCAGGAGTTGCCCCGTCGCGGGGTGGTGGCCGGTCTGTACGGCCCCGCCGGTACCGATGGCGCCCTCACGGAGTTGGAGCTGCCACGGCTGTTTGGCCCGGGTACGGCCGTGCCCCCGGGCGCGCAGCTGCCGGCCACCGCCCTGCTCCCCGACGACGTGGAGCAGTTGCTGGAGCTCAGCCTGCTGGCCCACGCCCAGGGCCTGGCGGCCCCCTGGCAGCCCGTGCTGCCCCTCTATCCCACCTCGCCGGTGGCCGGGCTCTGATGGGGGTGTCATCCGGCCGGCGCCGCCGCCCCCGCCGGCGACGCGCCCCCCGCCAGCCTTCCCCTCGCCCACCGTCTCGCCGCCGGGCTGGGCGACTTCCGCTGGGGCCCCGGGGGCTGGCCGCGCTGTTGTTGGCGGGTGCCTTTGGCTTAGGGCTGCTCTGGTTGTCGCGCGGCTGGTGGTGGCCCCTGCCCCCTCCGCCCCAGATGATCCTGGTGCTGGGGGGGGATGTGGCCCGGGAGCAGCGGGCTGCCGACCTGGCGGCCCGCCAAGGTCTGCCGGTGGTGGTGAGCGGCGGCAGCAATCCGGAGTACGCCCACTGGCTGTTTGAGCAGCGCCAGGGGCTGCCGCCCCACCAGGTGCAGCTCGATTACCGCGCCCGGGACACCCTCTCCAACTTCACCTCCCTGGTGGATGATCTGCGCCGGGCGCGCATCCGCCATGCCCTGCTGGTGACCAGCAGTGATCACATGGACCGGGCGTTGTTGGTGGGGCGGATCGTGGCGGGCAGCCGCGGCATCCACCTCACCCCGGTGCCGGTGCCCTGTGCCGATCGCTGCCAGCCCGAGGGGCGGCGCAAGATCTGGGGCGACGGGGCCCGGGCGGTGTTGTGGGTGGTGAGTGGCCGGGATCTCAGGGGCTGGGCGGCAGCGCACCTGCCTCCCTGGCTGGCCCCAGCTGGCGGCCGTTGATCAGGCCCTGATCCAGCAGGGCATTGATCTGGGCCTGGCAGGCGGCGGTGGCGGCGTCCAGGTCGGG
>NZ_JAGQBE010000055.1 GCF_024345475.1 Cyanobium sp. T1B-Tous | reverse complement strand
AGCTACAGCCTGCGGGTGGCGGACCCGATCCAGCTGCTCCGCGAGCTGAGTGGCAGCAATCCCCACTTCGCCGTGGAGCAGATCAGCGAGCAGCTGCGCAACCTGATCACCAGCCGCCTGGCCGACCTGCTGGGGGACAGCCATCAGCCGGTGCTCGACCTGGCCAGCCGCTACGACGAACTGGCGGCAGCCCTGCGGAGCCGGCTGGCGGCGGAATGGGCCGGCTACGGCCTGGAGCTCACCACCCTGCTGATTGAAAACCTCACCCTGCCGCCGGAGGTGGAAGCCGCCCTGGATCGCCGCACCGCCATCGGGCTCACCGGCGATCTGGCCGCCTTCCGCACCTACCAGGAAGGCATCGCCCTGGAGAAGGCCGCGGCCAACCCCGGCGGCAGCGCAGCGGCCGGAGCCGGGCTGGCCATGGGCTTCGGTCTGGGCGAGCGGCTGAGCCCGCCCCCGCCACCACCGCCACCCCCCTCGATGCCATCGACGCCACCCGCTGCCGACGGGGACGGCGCGCCATGAACTGCCTGAGCTGTGCGGCACCGATCCCGAGCGGCGGCGTGTGCTGCGCCTACTGCGGCAGCCGGGCCGACCTGGATCTGCAGGGCTGGAGCCATGCGGTGGGGTCAGGCCCCTGGGCCGAGCACAGCTGCCCCAACGGCCACGGCCCCCTGGAGTTGGTGGAGCTCCAGGAGCTGCGCCTGGGCCGCTGCCCCACCTGCCTGGGGCTGTTTCTGGAGCCCGGCAGCTTGGAAACCCTGCTGCGTCCGGCGGCCTCCGAGGTGCTCACAACCGATCGCCGCCTGCTGGACGCCCTCACCGCAGCCCCACGCCAGACCGAGGAGGCCGTGCGCTACCGGCCCTGTGCCGTCTGCGGCGATCTGATGAACCGCAGCCTGTTCGGCCACCGCAGTGGCGTGATCGTGGACCGCTGCCGGGATCACGGCGTGTGGCTCGATGCCGGTGAACTGCGGCAGCTGCTGGAGTGGACCCGCGCCGGTGGCGCCCTGCTCGATCAGCAACTGCACCAGCAGGAGCAAGACCAGGAGCTGCGGGCCGCCCGCCGGGCTGCAGCCGCTGCCGAACTGCAGGGCGACGGATCCGAAGGTTTGGCGGTGCTGAACCCATTGGGCCGGGCCCTGGCCCGCTGGTTGGGCTGATGGGGCTGACGGGGCTGCCGGAGTTGACGGAGTTGCCGGAGCAACGCCGCATCGGCCTCACCGGTGGCATCGCCACGGGCAAGAGCAGCGTGGGTCGCCTGCTAGTGCAGCGGGGCCTGCCGCTACTCGATGCGGATGTCTATGCCCGAGAGGCCCTGGCTCCCGGATCGCCAGGCGAGAGGGCGGTGCAGGAGCGCTACGGGGAAGGGGTTCGGGCCCCCAACGGGGCCATCAACCGGGCGGCCCTGGGGCAGATCGTGTTTGGCGACCCGGCCGAGCGCCGCTGGCTGGAAGGCCTGGTGCATCCGATCGTGCGCCACCGTTTCGAGCAGGGCCTGCAGCAACACGCCCAGGCCGCCGCGGTGGTGCTGATGATCCCGCTGCTGTTCGAAGCCGGCCTCGAAAGCCTGTGCCGCGAAGTGTGGCTCGTGGATTGCGACGAGACCCAGCAACTGCAGCGCTTAATGGCCCGTGACCGCCTCAGCGAAGAGGCAGCCCGCGCGCGCATCGGCTGCCAGTGGCCCCTGGCACGCAAGCGCACCCTGGCCACCGTAGTGATCGACAACCGGGGCCTGCCCACAGCGCTGGTTACCCAGGTGGAGCAGGCCCTGCGCCTCCCGCTCAGGCGGCCTTGATCCAGCTGATCAGGGCTGGGTAATCAATGATGAAACGGATAGCGAGCAAGACAAACATCAACGCCAGACTGGAAAACACAAGTCGCAGCTTTTGGCTGGAAAGATTCAGAAGGGTGAGGTCGTCGCCTTGCGTATTGACAATCTTGCGGAAGCCCTTTGCAGCTTGATTGAGCTGATAAGCCGCAAACAATGCTGCCAGTGTCTGGAAAGCATCGTCGAGGGTGCGCAGCATCAAGTCGACCTTGCCGCTTGCAATCACATTGAACAGGAATGATGCATTGGCAATGCCATAGACGAGCAGGGCCAGAGCCGAAACAAGACATAAGCTGGCCAGGGAGCTGAAGTGCTTGTTTTCAGCGGCGCCAAACTCGAATTGGGAGTTGGTCACTAGATTGGGGCAAGATATGGCACAAAAACCTTAACTTGCCCGCGAACAAATGCAACATCAGTGACTTTAATTAACATGGATGGGGCATCCAGGCCAAGCCGGCACTCAGCCGTTCAGCTTGCCGATCAGGATCTGATTCGCCAGCTTGGGGTCGGCCTTGCCACCGGTTTGCTTCATCAGCTGCCCCACGAAGAAACCCTGCAGCTTGGTTTTGCCGCCGCGGAAGGCCTCCACCTCCTCGGGGTGGGCGGCCAGCAACTCCTCCACGATGGCCGTGATCGCCGCCGGATCGCTGATCATCCCCAGCCCCCGCTCCGCGACGATCGCCTTGGCAGAGCCGCCCTGCTCCAGCAGCTCCGGCAAAATCTCCTTGGCAATCTTGCCGCTGATCACGCCGCCCTCGATCAGCTGCACCATCTCAGCTAACTGCTGGGGCTGGAGGGGCAATTCCGCGATCGAAAGCCGGTTGGCATTCACGTAGGCGGCAATGTCGCCGGTGACCCAGTTGGCCACGGCCTTGGCATCGGCGCCGGCGGCCACGGCGGCCTCGAAGTATTCGGCCATGGCCCGCTCATCGGTGAGCACCCGGGCGTCGTAAATCGACAGGCCCAACTGCTCGGCATAGCGGTGGCGCTTAGCAGCCGGCAGCTCCGGCAGCTCAGCGCGCCAGGCCTCACGCTGGGCGTCACTCACCTCGATCGGGCCCAGATCGGGATCGGGGAAGTAGCGGTAATCGCTGGCACCCTCCTTGCCCCGCATGCTCTTGGTGAGCTGCTTGCCCTCATCCCAGAGGCGGGTTTCCTGCACCACCGGCTCGCCACCCTCATAGGCCTTAATCTGGCGCTGGATCTCGTAATCGATCGCCTTCTGGATGGCGGAGAACGAGTTCATGTTCTTGATCTCCACCTTCGTGCCGAAGGGGGCATCAGGGCCACGCCGCACCGAGATGTTGACGTCGCAACGCAGGGAACCCTCCTGCATGTTGCCGTCGCTCACCCCCAGATAGCGCATGATCCGGCGGATCTCCGAGGCGTATTCCGCCGCCTCGCGGCCGGTGCGCAGATCTGGCTTGCTGACGATCTCCGCCAGGGCCACGCCGGCACGGTTGTAATCCACCAGCGAGTGGGTGGAGCCGGCCAGGCGGTCGCTGCCGGCGTGCACGAGCTTGCCGGCGTCCTCCTCCATATGCAGGCGCTCAATGCCGATGCGCTTGAGGTAGGTGTCCTTGCCCTTCTCGGCCACCTCCACTTCGATCCAGCCGTCTTCAGCAATGGGTTCGTCGTACTGGGAGATCTGGTAGTTCTTCGGCAGGTCGGGATAGAAATATTGCTTGCGGTCGAATTTGCTGTGTTCAGCGATATGGAGATTGAGCGCCAGGCCTGCCTTGACGGCATATTCGAGCACCTTCTGATTCAGCACCGGCAGGGTGCCCGGCAGGCCGCACACCACCGGATCGATGTGGGTGTTGGGATCGTCACCGAAGGCGGTGGAGGCGCTGGTGAAGATCTTGCTGGCGGTGCCCAGCTGCACGTGGGTCTCCAGGCCGATGACGGCTTCCCACTCGGCCTGTGCTGCCCCTGCCATCGATGCTCTCCAGCTCCTGTGCGTGGCCCGATCCTATGGAAGGGCAACTACCCTGAAACGGAATGGGGGTGCCCGGTCTGCCCCACGCCACGTTCAAGGCCATGGCCGCCGCCCCAGAACCGGTGCTGATCCTCGGTGGGGGCCTGATGGGCCTGGCCATCGCCCACCAGCTGGCCCGCCGGGGTGAGTCGGTGCTCGTGCTGAGCCGCCGCCGCAGCGAAGCCGCCGGATTTGTGGCAGCGGGCATGCTGGCGCCCCACGCCGAAGGGCTCAGCGGCGACCTACTCGCCCTCGGCCAGGCGAGCTTGGCGCGAATCCCCGCCTGGGTGGCGCAGATCGAAGCCGACAGTGGGCTCCCCTGCGGCCTGCGGTCCTGCGGCATCGTGGTGCCCTTCGCCAGCGTCGCGCAGCGGGACGCCTATCCCACCGCTGGCTTCGGCCAACCGCTCGATCGCCAGGCCCTGGAGCGGGAGGTGCCTGGCATCGGGGCATCCTGGCCCGCGGGACTGCTGTTTGAGCAGGACGGCCAGATCGACAACCGCCGCCAGCTGATGCGTGCCCTGGAGCGGGCCTGCGTGGAGCTGGGGGTGACCTTCCAGGAGGGCACCGAGGTGCTGGGCCTGGAGCGCGACCCAGCCGGAGCCCTCGAGGCGGTGCAGCTGCGCCATGCCGCCGGCGAAGCGCAGCGGCTGCCGGCCCGGCGGGCCGTGCTGGCCTGCGGGGCCTGGAGCGCCCAGCTGCTGCCCGAGCTGCCGATTGCGCCGGTGAAAGGGCAGATGCTGTCGCTGCAGGGGCCAAGGCAGGCCCTGGGCCGGGTGATTTTTGGCCCTGGCACCTACCTGGTGCCGCGGGAGGACGGGCTGCTGGTGGTGGGGGCCACCAGCGAGGCCGCAGCGGGCTTCAGCGAAGGGCTCACCCCCGTGGGCCAACGCCACCTAGAGGACGGCATCGCCGCCCTGCTCCCCGCCGCCAGCCACTGGCCGCCGATGGAGCGCTGGTGGGGCTTTCGCCCCTGCACCCCCGACGAAGCTCCGCTCCTGGGCAGCAGCCCCATCCCAGGCCTGCAGCTGGCCGCCGGCCACCACCGCAATGGGGTGCTGCTGGCCGCCATCACCGCCGAGCTGCTGGGCCGCTCACTCAGCCCCAGCTGCCCCGCCGCCGAGAGCCCGGATCTGACCCTGCCCAGTGGCCGCCCCTGGCAACAGGCCTTTGGCTGGGATCGGTTTGCTGGCCAAACGCGCTCCTAGAAGAACCGCGGCAGGCCGAAGCTCGGCACCGACGGAGCCCCAGGGATCGCAGGGATTCCGGGCATGCCCGGAATCGACACCCCCGGCACGTTGGCGCGGATGTAGCTGTCGAGGGCGCCCATGGCCGGCAGGGGAATCGAGAAGCCTTCAAACAGGGGGCCGTTGAGGATGCCGGTGTAATCGCCGGAGGAGAGCTTCAGCAGGGTGAGGATCACCCCCTGCGGCGACAGCCGCAGTTTCTGGCCAGCCTCCACCCGGGTGGGGGCGGCACCGGTGGGTTCACCGTTCTGAAGGGTCTCCACCTCCACGCTGCCCTCCAATACCGAAAGCTCCGCTTCCTGGTTGTCGTTCACCTCCAGCAGGTAGTTGGTGCCGCGCACGCTCAACCGTGAGGAGCGGGTGCAGCCGCTCTGGGCCCCCGACACCAGGATTTGACCCTGGCTGAGCAGGAAGCAACTGTCGCCCAATTGCAGCTGGGAATTGCGGTTGAGGCGCCCCACCGCGCCGGAGGTGAAGGCCAGTTGGCCGCGGGAGTTACCGGTGCTGATGTCCTGGGGGGCAGAGGCCTTTTGCTTGACCACCGCCTGGCGAGCATCGATGAAGAGCTCCTTGCCATCGAGAATCTGCTGCACCGTGGCGCTCGTCGAAACGGCCGGAGCGGCCAGGGCGGCCGCCGGCAGCGTCAGCACCAGCGCCAGAAGGGAGGACAGCCGCCCAGCCGAAAACCCAAGGGAATCAACCATCTCAAGCAAGGGTGTAGACGTCGATGTCGCCGGCGCCCCGAATGGGCTGCAGGCCCATGGGGCGAAAAGCCACCTGGGCTCGGGCTAAGTCCATGGTGGCCCCATCCAGCAGCACATTCACCTCCAGCTTGCGCGTCAGGGCCTCCAACCGGGCGGCCAGGTTGACCTTCTCGCCGATCACGGTGAACTCCATCCGTCGGGGGCTGCCGATCTGGCCAACCACCACCTCGCCCGAGGCCAGGCCGATGCCATTGCCCAGCGGTTCGATCCCCTTGAGCTGCCAACCCTGGTTGAGCTGCGCGAGGGCCTGACCCATCGCCTGGGCGCACTGCACCGCCGCCACGGCTTCCTCCTGGACGCCGCGACTCACGGGAGATCCGAAGACAGCCACGACGCAGTCCCCAATGAATTTGTCGACGGTGCCGCCATGGGCCGTGATCACCTCCACCATCTCGGTGAGGTAGGCGTTGAGCTGCTCCACCAGGTGCTGGGTCTGGCCCGCATCGGAACGCCGCTTGGTGAGGGTGGTGAAGCCCTGGAGATCGCAGAACAGCACCGTGACCGGCAGCAACCGGCCCCGCAGGATGGCATCGGCGTCCTCCGGGGAGGAGAGGATTTCCGACACCACACTGGGGGCCACGTAGCGCTCGAAGGTGCGCCGCAGCCGCCGGCGCTCCCTCCCCTCCACGAGGTAGGCGTCCACGCCATACACGCCTCCAACCAGCACCAGGGCGGTGATCGGTGCCAACAGCGGCAACCAGCGATGGCCCCAGCGCAGCAACGCGTAGCCAGCCAGCAGCTGCAACACCAAGACCACCCCGAGCGCGCTCATGCGCCACTGGAGCTTGGTGGTGTTGCGCAGAAACACCAGGGCTACCAGCAACACCGGCGCCATCGCCACCAGGGCCCGGGCCCAGGGAACGGCGGGCCAGGGGGCCAGACCATCCCCCACCAGGGAATTGGCGGTGGCGGTGGCCAGCATCTCCAACCCGCTCATCGGGCCGAAGGGGGTGGGGCTGCCCATGCCGCCCTGGGACACCACCGGGCCCACCAGCACCACGGCGCCCTGGAGGGCGGCACGTTTGGGATGGCGGCCCCAACGGGCCGGATCGAGCACTTCCCAGGCCGGAATCCGGGTGAGGCTGGGCTCCGGCCCATAGAAATTGAGCTCTCTGCTGCTGTCGCGCTGGAGGCTGGGGAGACGGGCCTGGGCCAGGGCCATGGAGCTGAGAGCCGGGAAGGGCGGCAGTTGCTGGGCTGGCAACACCACCTGGCTGAAGAATTCCGGATGGCGCACCGGCTCGCCGCCCCCGGACGGCATCACGTTCGTGAGGCCCAGGGCCGCCGTGAAGGCGTCGGGCTGCACCAGGCCCAGACCCGCTCCGGCCTGCTCGTCCTGGGGTTCGGTGTACTCGGCGGCGAGGGCCACCTGGCCGCGGTGCCGCCCCAGGGCAGCCGCCAGGGCCCTGTCGTCCTGGGGGCCGCGGCCACTGGGCCCTTCGAACACCACATTGATCGCGATCGAAGCCGCGCCGGCGGCCTGCAACCGTTCAATCAATTCGGCGTAGCGCGCCCGGGGCCAGGGCAGGGTGCTGATGCCCTGGGCCCAAGCCGGGGGGTTGGGCTCCTCGGCGAACCAGGCCCCCTGCTGGAGGCTGGCGTCATCGATCGACACCAGCACCACCTTGGCGGGCGGTTGGCGCGGTCCGCGCCAACGCACCAGCTCATCTTCGACAATCCGCTCCCAGCCACGCCAAGACGTGGGCGGCCAGCCCGCCAGCCAACCGGTGGCCGCCAGGATCACGCCAGAGAGCAGGAGCAGCCGGGTGGGCCGGCTGACGGGGCGTCCAGCCAGACGCCCCAGCATCAGAGGGATGAACCGAAGGGAAGACCCAGCAGGCCGCGGTTCCCGCCGGTGTTGAGCAGCACGAGAAGCTGGGTCACTCCAGGCACCTCAAGCCTGAGGGTGGACACCAGGGCCTGAACCATTGGCAAGGGGAAGAAGAAGCCCTGCACCAGATCACTGGTCAGATAGCGGCGGTAGTCGGCGGCCGCCATGCAGCGGCGGCTGAGCAGCTGGCCATCGGGGCCGAAGCGCAGCACCTCCCGCTCGGCAAACTCGCGCGAGCCAGGCCCGAACTTCGTGGCCGTGTCACCGGGGCTAAAGGTCATCTGACCATCCAGAACGGCCACTTCCGTGGTTCCGTCTTCCAGCACTTCCACGATGTAGTGGGTGCCGCGCACACTCATTTTGACGCTGCCGACACAGGTGTTCTGCTTACCGGAAATCAGCATCTGGCCCTGGGTGAGCCGGGCGCAGTCGCTGCCAAGCCGCAGCTGGGAGTTCTTGCTGATCCGGGCCTGGGCCCCGGTGCTGAAGCCCACACTCCCCCGACTCTGCTTGGTGGAGATCAGTTCGGGCCTGTAGGCCAGCTGGTTGACCTTGGCCTGCTTCTGATCAATGTAGAGCTCGTTGCCATCCAGGATCTCCTGGACCCGGGCATCGGCTTTGGGGCCCGCCAGCGCGGATGCAGGCGCCACCAGCCCAGACAGTCCAGCCACCATCACCGCCGCGGCCATCAGGGAAGCCCTGGAGCCCAACCAGCCTCGGGAATTGGCTCGCATAACCCAAACACATCATTGAGACCCGAAATTTAGGCTGAAAGAGCCAACTTGACAGCAGCAATTCCTCCATTGGGGTGATGCTCATGGTGCACTGCTCAGCGCTCCACCAGGCCATACACCTCCAGGGGAACATCCCAGCCCTTGACGTTGAAGTGGCCGAGGGCCTGCACCGCCACCTCCTGGGGCAACAGGCGGCGCACCTCCGCGCTGATCAAGATGCTGTGCCCAGGGCACTGGCGGGTGAGACCCTCGAGCCGGCTGGCGATGTTCACCGCCGCACCGATCACGGTGTATTCCATCCGCTGGGATGACCCCAAATTGCCGGCCACCACCTCGCCCACATGGATGCCGATCCCCTGCTGCAGGGGCGGCTGGCCCGCTGCCTCCAGCTCCCGATTGAGCTGCGCCAGGCTGCGCTGCATGGCCAGGGCCGCGCGCACCGCCGCCAGGGCCTCCTGGGCCTCACCGCGACTGCGCGGCAAGCCAAACTCCGCCATCAGCGAATCGCCGATGAACTTGTCGAGCAGGCCCTGCTCGGCGATCACGGCCTGGGCCAAGCCATCGAAGTAGCGATTGAGCAGGGCAAACAACTCCACCGCCTCCAGCCGGGCACTGAGGGGGGTGAAGCCCACCAGATCGGTGAACAGCACCACGCAACGGGTGCGGCTGCCGCCCAGCTGGGTCCAGAGGGGGCCGGGCTCCCGCAGGATGTTCTGGAGCAGGGCCGGCGACATGCGCTTGCTCAGCAACTGGTGCAACACCTGGCGCTCCCGGGTCTCCCGCCAGCCCAGGGCGGCGCTGCGGCTACCCCCCGCAAGCGCCGGCAGCAGCAGCAGGGCCGAGAGGGGCAGCCACAGGAACGCCAACCACCAGAGCAGGGACGCGAGCAGGGACGCCGCCGCGAGCCAGCCCAGGCTGAGGGCCACCGCTTGCCGCGCCGTGCCCACCCGCGCCAGGCTCCAGGCCAGCAGCGCGGCCCAGGCCAGAAGCACGGCCAGCTGGGCTGGGCCCGAGAGGGAGCCGATGGTGGTGCCGGCCATCACGCTGGCCAGGGCGGCCGCCTGGGCCTCCGTGCCGCTCTGGGGGCCAAAGGGCGTCTCCAGCTGGCCACCCAACTCGGCGGCCGTGGCGCCGATCACCACCGTGCGCCCGCGCCAGAGCTCACCGGGCTGCTCGAGCAGCTGCCAGGCCGGCACGGTGGTGAGGGTGCCAGCGGGTCCGGGATAGTTGATGCCACGCGGCTGGATGGGCACGTTGGCCTGAACGGTTTCCCTGCTGGCGGCCGCCCAGGCCAGGGCCTGGGGCAGGGGGGGCTGAAAACCTTCCAGATGGCCGCTGATCCAGGCCTGCCCGGGGATGGCATCGGTGAGTCCCTGGGGGCTCTGCAGCAGGTTGGTGAGCCCCACCGCCGTGCCGGCGTAGAGGGGCCGTTGCAGCTGCACCTGCTCCAGCCCCTGCTGATCGGAGGCCGTCGAGGCGGCCGCCAACACCAGCTGGGGCCACCAGGGGGCCAACCGACGTTGAAAAGCGGCGTCATCGGCCGGCCCGAAACGGCTGGGCTGGGCCAACACCAGGTTGAACACCACCCTGCGGGCCCCGCGCTCCAGCACCGTGGCCGCCAGGTCCGCCTGCAACGCCCGCGGCCAGGGCCAGGGCCCCATCTGCCGCCACAGGGGCGAAGCCTGGCGCTCCTCCGGGGCCAGGAGGCGATCCAGCGCCAGCGACTCCGCATCGATGGCCAGCACCACCGGAGCCGCAGGATCGCGGCGCACCCCCCGCAGCCGGAACAGGGCGGCCTGCAGGGCCGCATCGAGGGCCACCAGCGCCTGGCCGGGTGGCGAAGGGCGCAGCACCGGCTGAACCAGCACCAGCCCGGCGAACAGGGCCAGACCCCACAGGGGTGGTCGCCTCACCGGGCAGGCACCAGCGTGCTGATGCCCAGCTCCTTCTCCAGCACCGGCAGGGTTTCCATCGGGGCGGAGAAGCCGTTGAGCAGGATGCTCTTCTGACGCCGTGCGGCGGCCTCCTGGGGGGTGAGGCGGGTTTTGGCCCAGGTGCCGTTCTCGTAGGCCAGCTGCTCGCCGCTGCGCAGGGTCTTGCGCTGACCGTCATGGGTGGTGCAGGCCACCTCCCCTTCCCAGCTGAAGATCTTCAGGCCGGTGTCCGTGGCCTCGATGAACACGGTGGTGCCCACAATCGAAGCCGTGGCCATCCGGGTTTGAATCGTGACCGGTGAGCCTCCCTTGGCGCCTGGGTTGACCCAGGCAATGATCTGGCCGCGCTGCAGGTCGAGGCGCTGACGGCCCAGCCGCAGCACCGCATCCCCGCCGAGCCGGAAGCTGCGGCCATTGGGGAGCTGCACCTGCATCCGCCCCGGCTTCTGGGTGCGCAACACGGCGTCGTAGGGCAGGGTCTGGCCGGACCGGGCCGGGCGCTCGCCACCCTGGGGCGGCTTGATGAAGGCCGGCGTGCTGGGCACGTCCACCACCCGGGGAGCCGGGCTTGCGGCCTCCAGGGAAGGGGTGGCTAGCACCACCGAACCGGTGAGGGCCAGAGCCAACCCAGGACGAAGCAAGAGGCGCTGGCTGACGGAATGGAGCGTGATCGGCAAAACCATGGCTGACGTTGGGGCACTCCCGGAGCGCCCCCAGCCTGGCCACTCAGCCCTCGACGCGCCAGACCTGATCGGCAGGGGCCCAGTCGCTCAGCTCGGAGGGCTGGAACCACAGGCCGATCTCGAATTCGGCGGTTTCGGGGGCATCAGACCCGTGGATCACATTGCGGCCGATGTTCACGGCCAGGTCGCCACGGATGGTGCCGGGCTCGGCCTCGAGGGGCTTGGTGGCGCCGATCAGCTTGCGGGCGCTGGCGATCACGCCGTCGCCTTCCCACACCATCGCCACCACGGGACCGGAGGTGATGAAGTCCACCAGACCGGCGAAGAAGGGGCGCTCACGGTGCACGCCGTAGTGGCTTTCCGCCAGCTCACGGCTGGGGGTGAGCTGCTTGAGACCCACCAGCTTGAAGCCCTTGCGCTCGAAGCGGCCGAGAATCTCGCCCACGAGGCCGCGCTGAACGCCGTCGGGCTTGATGGCAATGAAAGAGCGTTCGGCGGCCATGGGAAAAAAGCAATCCGGCCCATCGTCTGCGGCGGGGATGCCCGTTGGCAAGCACAGTGGTGCCGTGATCACCGCCCCCCACCAGCCCCCTGCCGTGAGCGCGTCGAACAGCGACACCTGGACTGCCGCCGACAGCGCGGCCCTCTATGGGCTGGATCGCTGGGGTGAGCCCTACTTCTCCGTGAGCGATCGCGGCCACGTGATGGTGCAGCCCCGGGGCGACCGGGGAGGCTCCCTCGACCTGGTGGAGCTGGTGCAGGAGCTGCGGGGCCGCGACCTGTCCCTGCCCCTGCTGATTCGCTTCGACGACATCCTCGAAGATCGGCTCGAACGCCTGCACGCCGCCTTTGAACGGGCCGTCGCCCAGTACGGCTACGGCGGCCGCTACCAGGGCGTATTCCCGGTGAAATGCAACCAGCAGCGCCACGTGGTGGAGGAGCTGGTGGCCTGCGGCCGGCGCTGGCATTTCGGCCTGGAGGCGGGCAGCAAGGCCGAACTGCTGATCGCCCTGTCGCTGATCGACGACCCCGAGGCGCTGTTGATCTGCAACGGCTACAAGGACCAGCGCTACATCGAGACGGCGATCCTGGCCCGGCGCCTCGGCCGCCAGCCCGTGGTGGTGATCGAGCAGGCCGACGAGGTGGAGCGGATCATCAGCGCCAGCCGGGAGCTGGGGGCCGCTCCCCTGATTGGCATCCGCGCCAAACTCTCAGCCCGCAGCACGGGCCGCTGGGGCAGCTCGGTGGGTGAACGGGCCAAATTCGGCTTGTCGGTGCCCGACCTGCTGGCCACGGTGGAGGCCCTGCGGGCCGCCGACCTGCTGGGCGAACTGCGGCTGCTGCACTTCCACGTGGGCAGCCAGATCAACGACATCGCCGTGCTCAAGGACGCCCTGCAGGAGGCCGGCCAGATCTACGGCGAGCTCACCCGCCTCGGCGCACCCATGGGCTACCTGGACGTGGGTGGCGGCCTGGGCATCGACTACGACGGCAGCCGCACCGCCAGCGCCGCCTCCACCAACTACTCCCTCCAGAACTACGCCAACGACGTGGTGGCCACGGTGAAGGAGTGCTGCGAACCCCACGGCATTCCCGTGCCGACGCTGGTGAGCGAGAGCGGCCGGGCGATCGCCAGCCACTTCTCCGTGCTGGTGTTCGACGTGCTCGGGGCCGGCAGCCTGCCGGGAGCCGTGCCGCCACCCCAGGAGGACGAAGCCCTAATCCTGCGCAACCTGCGCCTCACCTACGCCGCCATCACGGCCCCGGGGGCCGAACTCGACGCCCTGCAGGAGGCCTGGAACGATGCCCTCAAGTTCAAGGAGGACGCCCTGGCCGCCTTCCGCCTGGGCTACATGACCCTGCCGGAGCGGGGCCTGGCCGAGCAGCTCACCTGGGCCTGCTGCCAGGCCATCGCCGCCCACCTGGCCAGCCTGCCGGCGGACGCCCCGATCCCCGAAGAGCTGCGGTCCCTGCCGGCGGCCCTCGCCTCCACCTACTACGCCAACCTGTCGGTGTTCCGCTCGGCCCCCGACACCTGGGCCATCGACCAGCTGTTTCCCGTGATGCCGATCCACCGGCTCCACGACAAACCCGAGGCCCTGGGCAGCTTCGCCGACCTCACCTGCGATTCCGACGGCAAGATCGCCCGCTTCATCGATCCGGCCGGGCACGCGGGGCGGGGCCAGGTGAAGCCACTCCTGGAGCTGCACAACCTGCGGCCCGGCGAGCCCTACTGGATCGGCCTGTTCCTGGGGGGCGCCTACCAGGAGGTGATGGGCAACCTGCACAACCTGTTCGGCAGCACCAACGCCGTGCACCTGCGCCTCAAGGCCAGCGGCGGCTACCAGCTCGATCACGTGGTGCGGGGCGACACGAACGCCGAGGTGCTGGAAGCGATGGAGCACAACCCCGAGCTCCTGCTGGAGCGGCTGCGGGTGGCCAGCGAGGAGGCAATCGGTCGCGGCCAGCTCGGCATCAGCGACGCCCGACGGCTGATGGCCCACCTCGAGGCGAGCCTGCGCCAGACCACCTATCTGCAGGGTTGAAGACCGGGCGGCGCTCAGGCGGATCGGGTGTCTGCCTTGGTTAGATATTTCTCGATGTCGACCTCGTTGATCTGCTCCGGCCGCAGGAACTGCTCGGCATAGGTGCGGTAGAGACCGGAACGTAGGAACAGCTCAAACAGATCGGGATCGATGTGATTCCGGTCGCGGAAGCCGGCCAGGATGTCGATGCACACCGACAGGGGCTTGCCCTTCTTGTAAGGACGGTCGGCGGCGGTGAGGGCCTCGAAGATGTCGGCGATGGCCATGATCCGCGACGGCACCGACAGCTCTTTGGCCGTGAGGCGCCGCGGATAGCCCTTGCCGTCGAGGGTCTCGTGGTGGGTGCCGGCATATTCGGCGACCCGCGAGAGATTGCGCGGGAAGGGCAGGTTTTCCAGCATCACGATCGTCTGCACGATGTGATCGTTGATCTTGTAGCGCTCCTCGGCCGTCAGGGTGCCGCGGGAGATGGCCAGGTTGTGCAGCTCGCCGAGGTTGTAGAGGTGCTCGGGCACCTCCATCTGGAAGCCGTAGCGGGGGTCGGGCACCTGCTGGGGCGGCCGCGGAATCACATGCCAGGGCTTA
Organism: Cyanobium sp. T1B-Tous; assembly: GCF_024345475.1. Taxonomy (GTDB): domain Bacteria; phylum Cyanobacteriota; class Cyanobacteriia; order PCC-6307; family Cyanobiaceae; genus Cyanobium_A. The sequence continues at coordinate 2,029 of NZ_JAGQBE010000055.1, read as the reverse complement.
TTAGCCAGCAGCGGCTCGCTCACCGGCAGGACCTCGGGCTCAGCGCCGGCGGGGCAGCGGCGGGCCCGCTCTTCCCAGGAGAGCCCAAGGGTGTCGTCGAAATGGCGCTGCCAGGTGCGCTGGGCAATCTGCTGCAGACGCTCCACTTGCTCGGGGCCAAAGAACTCTCCCCCCTCGTTGCTTTCAGCCACGAAGCGGAACTCCTCCTGCAAGGCGGCAGCTGTGGCGTCGTAGCGCTGCTGCAGTTCGGTGGCATCCCCACCGGCCAGCTGGCCCTCGAGCTGGGCGATGCGGGCGTCCCGCAACAACACCTCGAAACGGGTGCGCACCTCGTGAATGCGGTTGTAGTTGGTTTCCAGCTTGGTGGCCTTGTCGACCACGTATTCCGGGGTGGTCACCTTGCCGCAGTCGTGCAGCCAGGCGCCGATGCGGAATTCCCGCCAGGCCTCCTCGCCCTCCAGACGGAAATCCGCCAACGGGCCCTCCTGCACCCCATTGGCGACCTCGGCCAGCAACAGCGCCAGCTGGGGCACCCGTTCACAGTGCCCACCGGTGTAAGCACTTTTGGCGTCAATCGCACCGGCCAGCAGGGCGATGATCGCATCGATCAGCTGCTCCTGGCTCTCCAGCAGCCGGGTGCGCTCCACACACACGGCCGCCTGGCTGGCGAGGGCTTCGATCAGGGCCTGGTCGAAGGCGTCAAACGGCCGGGTGAGGGCATGGGCCGTGGCGGGGGTGATCAGGGTCGCCGCATCGTGCTTGCGGTTGATCAGCTGCACCACGCCCACAATTTCGCCGCTGGTGGAGCGCATCGGCACCGTCAGCATCGACACCGCCCGATAGTTGAGCTTCTGGTCCATGCCGCTGTCGAAGCGGTAGGGCAGCGCCGGATCGAGCTGGTAGGCATCCGGGATGTTGAGCACCTCCCCCGAGAGTGCACTCCAACCCACCAGGCGCTCGGGAGACAAGGGGAAGCGGATGTCGAGCACCTGGGCCTCGATGGCACCGCCGGGGCCATCGCCGGCGGAACGGGCATCGAGGGTGGCGTTCTGGGACACCGCAAACCACAACTGATCGATGCCCTCCGGCTGCTGGCGGAGATCGGGACGCTCCACCAGGAAGATGCTGCCGGCATCACTGTTGGTGAGCTGGCGGCACTTGCTGAGGATCAGGTGCAGCAGGGTGCGCAGATCGCTGGCACTGCTGAGGGCCGTGGCGATGCCCAGCACCTCCACCAGGGCCTGATCGGAACTGGCGTGGCCGGGTTGGGCTCGGGCTGGAGGAGCGGCTCCGACGAGATGGGACCACGCCGCCTTGAGGAACGCACGTGTTGAACCCATGGCGAGCGCCCAAGCGATGGCTTCAGCTTATGGAGACAGGCCGATGCCGTCAGCCTTGAAGAGGGACACAGGTGGCCGCCACCAAAACCCACACCACCTTGCAGAGCAGGTGCAGACCCTGATCGAGGCCCATCCGGTAGCAGCGGCGGCACTTGCCCAAATCGATGCAGGCATGCACCAGCCATTCCGCCAAACCAAGCAGGGGCACGCCGGTGAGCCAACCGACCACAAAGCCATGGATGGCCGCATGGGCACACAGCCACCAGCCCCAGCCCAGCACCACCCCCTGGCCAGGACATTTTTCGGTCGCCATGCGATCGCTCTGCAGGCCAAAGTCGGCCACGAAATGGCCCATGGCCAGCAGCAACAGCAGGTTGAAGGCCGCTAGTGGATCCACGACGCCAGTCCGGGCGAAGACCTGTGCTCTCCAGAATGAAGCCAAGGCCGGGGATTGACCACAGACACGGGGCGCACGTGTCTCCAGCATGGACACAGCAGGGCCATCAGCGCCTGTGGGGAGACGAACGGCAACGCACCGCGGTGCGCGAGCACTTCAAAGGTCTGCTCGAGAGCCAGCGCGCCGAACCGGTCAACCTCAGCGGGCGCAGAAGCGCACCTGCAGGCTGAGCCGGTCCATCGGCCCGGCCAGCTCGCCGGGGTCGAAGGGGGGAACGGCCGCATCGGCCATC
>NZ_JAGQBE010000054.1 GCF_024345475.1 Cyanobium sp. T1B-Tous | reverse complement strand
GCTAAGTTCTTATATTTATACCATTGGCCTGGATACGTCTAGGGCTGTTGACTATATTGAAGTTTTTAGTAGCAATACGAACTGGAAGTTGACTGGTGTCGGCCTGGAGTATGAAGTCACAACGCTGCCGGATGACTACGATTATACGTTTGCGCTTCGTGTCGTAGATTCCGATGGTGATTTTGAAGAGTCACAGCCTTTCTCCATCTATATGGATGCTGATGCCACTCCTGGCTGGTCTCCAAACCCTGGGCCTGTTGCGCTTGATCTGAATGGGGACAATGTCATTGATTATCTTGACTCAAATTCTGGAGTCTCATTCGACTACGGTAATGGATCTGTTGCTACTGCTTGGATTGGAGCTTTAGACGGCCTCCTTGCCTACGATTACAACAACGACGGCCAGATCACGGAAGCCAAGGAGTTCGTCTTCACTATGTGGGGCGATAATCCTGATGTCACCACTGATATGCAGGCCCTGGCTGCCTACTTCGATTCCAATAAAGATGGTGTCTTCGACGAGCAGGATGATGCCTGGACCTCCTTCGGGGTCTGGCAGGATCTGAACGTTGATGGCATTCAGCAGGAAGGCGAGTATGCCTCCCTTGGCGATTGGGGGATCGAGAGCATTGCGCTCACCTACGACGACGACAGCACGGCCTACACCTCGGCTGGTGGAGATGTTCAGGTTTACGGTCAGATGACCGTCACCTACGACGACGGCACTACCGGCTTGGCGGAAGACATGGCGTTTGCCGTCCAGTCTGCTGATACCAGCTATCCAGTTGATCAACTGGTGGCCTCCTACCTCGACACCATGGCCACATCGGGTGATACCGATGGCAATGGCGACCTCAGTGTTGCCGAGCTGGCCTACGGTCTCGATCACATGGTGTCGTCCTTCGTCGACAGTTATGGATTGTCGATTGAAGATCATGCTGTGATTCAACAGGAGGTCTACAACCAGCTCGCCCACGATCTCAATGACCTCTCCGTGGATGACGGCATCGATATCGCCTTCGATGCCGCAGGCGACGCCAATGGCGCTGACGTTCTCGCTGCCCTCGATGACCACTTCATGGAAATCCACGATGCCCATGTGGTACCTGTTGACAGCTACGACGATTCAGGTTCGATGGTCTGATTAATCGTCTTCTAGACCTACACTCAGGCTCCGGCGATTCCTCGTCGGGGCCTTTTCTTTTTGATCTTCTCTCCCAGGTGTGTTGGCGTGTCGATCACCGCCCGTGTGTTGCTCGCCGATTCCGATTCCCGTCGCTGTGATCTGCTGCAAAAGCATCTCCGCGCCTTGGGCTGTGTGCTCCACCTCGAAACGGATGGCCATCTGGCTCAGCAGCATCTCCTCCTATCGCCACCGGATCTCGCCATCCTCGATGTAGCCCTGCCCACCCTCACGGGCATCGAGATCTCCAGGCGGGTGCGGGATCAAGGGTCCACTCTTCCCTTGATGCTGCTCTGCCGTTCTGATCGCTACAGCGAGCGGGTGGCGGCCCTCGATGCTGGTGCCGATGAGGCCCTCCCGTTCCCCTTCGCCTTAGAGGAGTTCACGGCCCGGATCCGGGCCCTGCTCCGCCGCTCTCGCATGGGTGCCAACGATGCCGATGGCTCCCAGCTCATCCACCGCGACCTCATCGTGAACACCGATGAGCGGGTTGTGAGTCGCGCCGGCCTCAGCCTCAAGCTCACCGTGAAGGAATACGAGCTCTTGCTGTATCTGTTGCGCCACAAGGAGCAGGTGCTCTCCCGACATCAGATCCTCACCGCCGTGTGGGGTGACACCTGGGTGGGAGACGACAATCTCCTCGATGTCTACATCCGCTATCTGCGCAAGAAGATCGAACGCCCTGATCTTGAGACCCTGATCCACACCGTGCGGGGTGTGGGGTTCATGCTCCAGTGAGCATCACCCCTCCGTCACCCCCTCAATCCGGTCTTCGATTTCCTGGTAGATCTCCTGCAGCTGGGCGATGTTCTCGTCGCTGGTTTCCCAGTAACCGCGGCCGTTCACTTCCAGCAGGGTGCCCACGATGCGGCGGAAGCTGTGGGGATTGAGGTCCATCAGCCGCTGGCGCATCTCCGGGTCGTTGATGAAGGTGTCGTTGGCCTCCTCGTACACGAAGTTGTCCACCGCTCCGCTGGTGGCACTCCAGCCCAGGGTGAAGTTGAGCCGCTTCGCCACTTCGCGCACACCCTCATAGCCGCTGTTCAGCATGCCCTCGTACCACTTGGGGTTGAGCAGCTTGGTGCGTGAATCCAGCCGGATCGTTTCGCCCAAAGAGCGCACCTGGGCATTCGCCGTGGTGGTGTCGGCGATGTAGCTGGCGGGGGCCTTGCCGTCATCGCGCAGGCCGGCAATCAGCTTGGTGGGGTCGGAGTCGAAGTAGTGGCTCACATCGGTGAGCGAGATCTCGGCGGAATCCAGGTTCTGGAAGGTCACATCGGCGGTTTTCATCGCCGATTCGAACACCTCGCGGTTCTGGTTCATTTCGCCGGGGTTGTCGGCGTTGAAGGCAAACGTCTTGCGTGAGAGGTACATCTCCTGCAGCTCGTTCTCCTCCTCCCAGGTGCTGTTCTCCACCGCCAGGTTCACATTTGATGAGTAGCTCCCGCTGGCATTGGAGAACACCCGGGTGGCCGCGTCCCGCAGCGACACGCCCTGGGCCTCGGCCTGTTCCTGGGCGTGGCGGCGCACGAAGTTCATCTCCAGGGGCTCATCGGCCTCGGCCGCCATCTTCACGCCCTGGTCGATCAGGCCCATCTGGTTGATGAACAGGTCGCGGAACACGCCGCTGCAGTTCACCACCACGTCGATGCGGGGCCGGCCCAGCTCTTCGAGGGGGATCAGCTCCAGCTTGTTCACCCGGCCCAGGGAGTCGGCCACCGGCCGCACCCCGATGAACCACAGGATCTGGGCCAATGATTCGCCGTAGGTCTTGATGTTGTCGGTGCCCCACAGCACGCAGGCAATCGTTTCGGGCCAGGCGCCCTGCTCCGCTTTCTGACGCTCGATCAGCCGGTCCACCACCACCTTGGCGGCCGCGATCGCGGCGCGGGTGGGAATCGATTGGGGATCGAGGGCGTGGATGTTCTTGCCGCTGGGCAGCACGCCCGGGTTGCGGATCGGGTCGCCGCCGGGGCCCGGCAGCACGTATTCGCCATCGAGGGCCTTGAGCAGGCTCTCCATCTCCATGTCGGCGCAGATCTGCTCGAGGCAGAAGCGCAGGTAGCCAAACAGCTTGTCGAGCTCGGCCTGATCCAGATCGGCAAAGCCGGCCGAGCGGCAGGCGCTCAGCCAGGGGCTGGGCAGCTGGAAGCCGAATTGCTCCAGCAGCTTGAAGAACCAGCCGAAGTTTTCCCGCAGGGTTACCCGGCCATCGGCGCCGGTAACGGCCTTCACCATCGAGCCCACCGCCGCGCGGCACACCTCGGTGATCGTGCGGTTGAGCTCCACATCGGCGAGCACGCCGTTGTCGTTGCCCTTGTACACCTCGGCAATCGTGCGGCCCCGGCTCTCGGCCAGCAGGCCCGGCAGGGAGCGCAGGCCGTCTTCGTCGCGCTCCAGTGCCGCGATGTTCACCAGGGTGGCGATCGCCTCCTCGGCGGTTGGGGGCTTGCCGATGGTGTGCAGGCCACAGGGCAGCAGCCGGCTTTCGATCTCCATCAGCTGGCGGTACACCGCGCCCACCACGCCGTCGCGGCCGTCCACATCCAGCTCCGAGGCATCCACCTCGGGCAGGGTCACGTCCTTGTCCAGGTTGCACTGGCGCGCCGTTTCCACGATCGCGTTCACGATCTGCACGCCCCGGCTGCCTTCCCGCAGCTGCTGGTAGGAGCCCACCAGCTCACCCAGCTCCTTGAGGCCCCGATACAGGCCGGCGTTTTCGGCTGGGGGCGTGAGGTAGCTGATCGTGGAGGCGTAGCCGCGCCGCTTGGCGATCGTGGCCTCGCTCGGGTTGTTGGCGGCGTAGTAGTACAGGTTGGGCAGGGCGCCGATCAGGGAATCGGGGTAGCAGGTTTCGCTCATGCCCATCTGCTTGCCGGGCATGAACTCCAGCGAGCCGTGGGTGCCGAAGTGCAGCACCGCATCGGCCTGCCAAACCTTCTCCAGATAGGTGTAGTAGGCGGCAAAACCGTGGTGGGGGCTGGCGCTGCGCGAGTAGAGCAGCCGCATCGGGTCGCCCTCGTAGCCAAAGGTGGGCTGCACCCCCACAAACACGTTGCCGAAGTGGCGGCCGTAGATCAGCAGGTTGGTGCCGTCGGAATTCAGGTTGCCGGGGGGCTTGCCCCAGTTCTCTTCGAGCCGCTCGGAATAGGGGGTGAGCCGCTCGTACTCCTCCACGCTCATGCGGTGGGCGATCGAGAGCTCCGGCGCCCCTTGGAGGGCCTCGGGGTCGTTGATCACCGCTTCCATCAGGGCTTTGGAATCCCGGGGCAGGTTCTGCACGTCGTAGCCCTTGGCCCTCATCTCCTCGAGCACCCGGTAGATCGAACCGAACACATCGAGGTAGGCCGCGGTGCCCACGTTGCCCTTGTCGGGCGGGAAGCTGAACACGGTGATCGCCAGCTTCTTCTCGGCGCGGGGCTTCACCCGCAGCGAGGCCCAGCGGATTGCCCGCTCGGCGATGGCATCCACCCGGTCTTGCAGGGTGTGGGCCTTGCCGGTGGCGTCGTCGCGGCCGCTCAGCACGATCGGCTCAATGGCGCCATCGAGTTCGGGGATGGCGATCTGCAGGGCCACCTGCACCGGGTGCAGGCCGAGGTCGCTCTCCTCCCACTCCTGGGTGGTTTGGAACACCAGCGGCAGGGCCACCATGTAGGGGCGGTTGAGCTTCTTGAGCACCTCGATCGCCTTGGGGTGGTCCTGGCGGGCCGGGCCGCCCACCAGGGCAAAGCCGGTGAGACTCACCACCCCATCCACCAGGGGGATATCGGGGTTGAGGGGGTCGTAGAAGAAGGCGTTCACCGGCTTGGTGAAATCCAGGCCGCCGCAGAACACCGGGATCACGGTGGCGCCCCGGTATTCCATCTCCTGGATCACGGCCACGTAGTGGGCCTCATCGCCGGTGACGATGTGGCTGCGCTGCAGCACCAGGCCGATCACCGGACCCTTGCGGGCCTCCTCGCTCAGATCGCTGCGGCTGGACGTCCAGTTGAGGTATTCCTTGAGGTCTTCGAACATCCCCGGCGCCAGGGGGTGCCAGATGCCCAGATCGGGGAACACCTCGGGCTCGGCCACCACCACTGCCGGCCGGTCGCTGTCGCCCTTGGGGAACACGTATTTGTCGGCCAGCATCAACAGGAAGTTCCTGAGGTTGTCTGGCGTGCCGCCCAGCCAATACTGGAAGCTGAGCATGAAGGAGCGGGCGTCCTGCGCCTTCTCCACCGGCAGGTATTTGAGAACCGTGGGCAGGGTGTTGAGCAGCTTCAACATCGCGTCCTGGAAGCCGGCGCCGCCGGCCTCCTTGCGCTTTTTCATGAAGCTGGCGATGGCGCTCTTGCTCTGGCCCAGCTGGGCCATCGAGAAGGTGCCGAGCTTGTTGAGCCGCATCACCTCCGGCATGGAGGGGAACACCACCGCCGCCTTGAGGCGGTCGCGGTGGGGGGCCACCGCCTCCACCACCTTCTGGGCCAGATCTTCAATGAAGATCAGCGAGGCGATGAACACGTCCGCAGCGGCCACATCGGCCTGGAAGTCGGCGTAGTTCTGGGGGTCGCGCAGTTCTTCGATCAGATAGCCGCTCAGCTCAATCGCCAGCGGGCCGTTCTGGGCGTTGAGCGAGGTGGCCGCCTGGGTGAGGGCGTTCTGGTACTGGGGCTCGAGCACCACATACACGGCTTTCATCACCGCCCGGCCGTTCACGTCGCCGGGGGTGATGCGGCGGTTGGTGGAGCGGACCTGCGTGAACATGCGCGCGGTGGAGTGAGCACTGGCAAGGAATCTACGGAGGGCTACGCCCAGATGCGAGCCCTGGCTGGCCTTGCTACCAAGGGGCATGCCAAAACGCTTCCCCCGGGTGGGGCTCACCACGGCACTCGTGGGTCTGTTTCTGCCCCTGGTGTGCGGCACCGGCCTGCTGGTGAGTGCCCTGGGGGTGCGCCGCACCGAGGAGGTGCTCTCCAGCGCCAGTGAGCAGACCCTGCAGGCATTGGTGGGGGAGTTGCGGGCCCAGCTCGGCCGGGCCCTCGATCCCGCCAAGGCGGTGCTGGAACTGGAGCGGATCGAAGACCTGGCCGACGACCGCAGCTTTGCCCAGCGGCTGGCGTTGTTGCCCCGCTTCGCCGAGGCCCTGGCCAACACCCCGTCCTATGCGGCCTACCTGGTGGCGGATCGGGGCGGGCGCTTTTTTCTGGTGGCCCGGGTGCGGGACAGCCAGGGGTTGATGGTGCCGGGCCTTCCGCCTGGTGCCGCCCTGCTCGTGCAGGGCATCGATCCGGGCCAGCGCCAGGGGCGCCGCCTGGTGTTCGATGCCGCCTTGCGTCAGCTGAGTGACCAGCAGGCGCCCTTGCCGGCCGGTTTCGTGCTCCAGAACCGCCCCTGGGTGCGCCTGGCCCAGCTCGCCAAGGGGCCGGTGTTGGCGCCGGTGCACCGCTTCAGTTTCGGTGGCCAGATGGGGGTGACTTTGTCTCTCGCCACCGCCGATGGCGGAGCCGTGGGCGTGGCCCTGCCCCTCAGCAACCTGGGTGAACTGCTGCGCCACTACCGGATCACCCCGGGCACCCAGCTGGCGATCGTGACCCCCCGCGGCTCGGTGGTGGCCACCCCGGGCATGGCGGGCATGGGGCAGCTCAGCCAGGCGCCGCGGGGAGAGGTGGTGATGCCCACCCTGGCCCAGCTCGGCATGCCGGCCCTGGCGGCCCTGGCCCCCCAGCTCCAGGCGGCGGTGGCCCATCCCGATGCCGTGGAGCGGGCGCCGGGCTTCAGCCGCTTCCGGGCGGGGGGCCAACTGTGGCGCGGCGCCGTGGTGGGGCTGCCCTCCCCCATCAAGGGCGCCAGCACCTTTCTGCTGATGGCCATGCCCGAGCGGGAACTGCTGGCCGACTCCCGGCGTCTGGCCCGAGAGGGCGGTGCGGCCACCCTGCTGGTGCTGCTGCTCACCGTGCCGGTGGTGGTGCTGCTGTCCCGCCGGCTCTCGGCCAGCCTGCGCCGGCTGGCCCGCCAGGCCCAGGCGATCCGGGGCTTTGAGCTCGATGGCGAGGGGGTGCCCCGCTCCCGCATCGCCGAGGTGGATGGGCTGGTGGTCACCTTCGAGGGCATGCGGGGCACGATCCGCCGGTTCCTCGACATGTCGGCCCTGCTGGCCGCCGAGGAGAACGTGGACCGGCTGCTGGAGCAGCTGCTGGAGGAATCGGTGCAGGTGAGTGGCGCCCGCGGCGGCACCCTGGTGGTGCCCCCGGACCGGCGCCTGGTGCAGGGCGAGGTGGAGGCCGCCGCCGACGATGGCGCCGCCGACTGCCTGGCCCTGCCCCTGCTCAGTCGCCGCGGCGAGAGCCTGGGGGAGCTGGTGCTGCACTTTGCGGCGCCGCCCGAGCCGGCCCGGGTGGCCTTCTGCCGGGCCCTCTCGGGCAATGCGGCCGTGGCGCTGGAAACCCGCGGCCTGATCGCCGCCCAGAAGGCCCTGTTTGAGGCCTTCATCCAGTTGATCGCCGATGCGATTGACGCCAAGAGTCCCTACACCGGCGGCCACTGCGCCCGGGTGCCGGAGCTGGCCAAGCTGCTGGCCACCGCCGCCTGTGAGGCCCGCAGCGGCCCCTACGCCGGCTTCGCCCTCTCGGAGCAGGACTGGGAGGCCCTGCACCTGGCCTCCTGGCTGCACGACTGCGGCAAGGTGACCACGCCGGAATACGTGGTCGACAAGGCCACCAAGCTCGAAACCCTCCACGACCGCATCCACGAGGTGCGGATGCGCTTTGAGCTGCTCAAGGCCACGGCGGAAACCGACACCTGGCGGGCCATCGCCGGCGGTGGGGATCGGCAGGCCCTGCAAGCCGAGCTGGAGCGGCTCTGGGCCGAGCTCGATGCCGACTTCGCCTTCGTGGCCGAATGCAACCTGGGCGGCGAGTTCATGGCGCCGGAGCGGCTGGCCCGGCTCCAGGCCATCGCCGAGCGCCGCTGGCGCCGCACCCTCGACGACCGGGCCGGCGTGAGCGCCGAGGAGCTGCGCCGGCGCCAGCGGCAGCCCCAGCCGCCCCTGCCGGTGTGGGAGCCCCTGCTGGCCGACCAGCCCCACCACCGCATCGAGCGCCTGCCCCAGCAGCGCCTGCCCAAGGACAACCCCTGGGGCATCACCATGGCCGAGCCCGAGCTGCTCTACGACCGCGGCGAGCTCCACAACCTGGCCATCAGCCGCGGCACCCTCAGTGCCGAGGAGCGCTACAAGATCAACGAGCACATCATCCAGACCATCCGGATGTTGGCGGCCCTGCCCTTCCCGGCCCACCTGGCCGCCGTGCCCGAGATCGCCGGGGGGCACCACGAAACCAACGACGGCCGGGGCTATCCCCGCGGCCTCACGGCTGGGCAGATGAGCCCCCTGGCCAGGATGATGGCCATCGCCGATGTGTTCGAGGCGCTCACCGCTGCCGATCGGCCCTACAAGAGCGGCAAGCCCCTCTCGGCGGCCCTCGACATCCTGGTGACCATGGCCATCGAGCGCCACCTTGACCAGGAGCTGCTGCAGCTGTTCCTCGAGGCCGGCGTGTGGCGCACCTACGCCGAGCGCTTCATCACCCCCGCCCAGCGCGATGGGGTGGATTTGGCGGCGTTGTTGGAGCGGCTGCGGGCCCCTCGGGGTGCCGCATAGGCTCGCTCCAGACGTGCTCCGGCTCCGCCATGGCCCCTGATTCCGCCTCCGCTCCGGCGTCAGCCCCTGGGGCCCCGATCCCCGTTGTGGTGGCCGGTGCCCTGGGCCGCATGGGCGCCGAGGTGGTGAAGGCGGTGGTTGGCGCGGGCGACTGCGCGCTGGTGGCCGCCATCGACACCACCCCCGGCAAGGAGGGGGCCGATGTGGGCCTGGAGCTCGGCCTCGGTGAGTTGGAGGTGGCGATCACCAGCGATTTCGAGGGTGCCCTCTGCCAGGCCAGCCAGGCCGCCCGCCAGGGCGGCGCTGCGGTGCTGGTGGATTTCACCCACCCTTCGGTGGTCTACGAGCACACCCGCGCCGCCATTGCCTACGGGGTGCACCCGGTGATCGGCACCACGGGGCTCTCGCCCGAGCAGCTGGCCGATCTGGCGGGCTTCGCCGACAAGGCTTCGGTGGGTGGGGCCGTGATTCCCAACTTCTCGGTGGGCATGGTGCTGCTGCAGCAGGCCGCCGCCGCCGCCGCCCGCTTCTACGACTGCGCCGAGCTCACCGAGCTGCACCACAACCGCAAGGCCGATGCCCCCAGCGGCACCTGCATCAAAACCGCCGAGCTGATGGAGGAGTTGGGCAAGGCCTTCAACCCCCAGCAGGTGGAGGAGCACGAAACCCTGGCGGGCTGCCGCGGCGGCCAGCGCGAGAGCGGCCTGCGCCTCCATTCGATCCGGCTGCCTGGGCTGGTGGCCCACCAGGAGGTGATGTTCGGCGCGCCGGGGGAGACCTACACCCTGCGCCACGACACGATTGACCGCTCCGCCTACATGCCCGGCGTGCTCCTCACCGTGCGCAAGGTGCGCCAGCTGGGCGGGCTGGTGTATGGCCTGGAGCGCTTGCTCTGAGGCTGGCCTGGCTGGCCTCAACCGATCATTCGGCTGAAGACTCCACCGTGATCCAGTGCTGGAAGAGGTCGGCCATCAGGCCCCGCCCCTTTTCCTGCAGCAACCAGCTGTTGATGTAAGCCAGCAGGCTGGGGTCCTGCCCCCCCACCAGCATCACCACTTCGCTGTCGAACTGGTCGCCGAACGGTGCCAGCAGGGTGGTGTCGGGGTGCAACACGGCCCAGGCGGCACCCCCCTCCGCGGTGGTGAGCAGGCCGTCGTAGCGGCGTTGCCCTTCGGCCGAGAAGAACTGACGTTTGTCGCCCAGGGGCTCGAAGGCCAGTCCCAGGCCCTGCTTGGGGCCGCCGAGGGCCAGGGCCATCTGCAACTCCAGATGGGGGCTGAGGATCTGGGGATCGGCGGCGGCGATGCGCAGGGGATTGGCCGTTGCCCTGCGCTTCGGTGGCAGGGTTCCCAGCTGCTGGATCCTCCCCACCTTGTGATCGGGCACCACCAGGGCGAGGTGCACCGCTTCGTAGCCGCGGCTCACCTGGTGCCGCATGGCCCGCTTTGGGCTGCTCTGGATGCCGCCCACCGCCAGGTCCACGGCCCCCTGGTTGAGCAGCACTTCCAGGGTCTCCAGCGGCGCTTCTGTCACCTCGAGGCGAAGTCCGCTCGCCTGGGCCAGGGCCTGCACCAGGTCGACGTCGTACCCCACCAGTCGCCCCTGTCGGTTGTGGAAGGCCCAAGGCACCGCATCGCGCCGCAGTCCCACCCGTAGACGGCCCCGTTGGCGGATCGCCTCCATCGTCACTGGCGCGGGTTCGAGCCGCGTGATCGCTGCGGGCGCCGCCGCTTGCACCAGCGGTTGCAGGTTCAGCAGGATCGCGTCATTGCGGTAGCTGTTCGCCAGGGCTGAGGCCAGGGCCTGACGGCCGCTGCTCAGCAGCGCTGCCCCTACCCCCAGGCCTGCCAGCAGGCCCCCCGCCAGGCGCAGGGGCCGCAGCCGCAGGGCGCCGCACGAGAGGAAGTACACCAGGGCAGCTAGCACCACCAAGCCCAGCAAGCTCAACACTTTTTCAAAGCGGTAGAGCCATTCGGCGTTGAGATACACCAGCTCCAGCAGGTTGAGGGGCAGTCCCTGGCGCAGCAGTTCCTGCCGGATCACGGCCTTCAGCCCCGCCACCGTGGTGGGAATGCCGGTGATCAGCATCTGGGCTGTGCGCTCCATGCCCAGGGGCTGGTTCACGTACCAGCCGGCAAAGGGCAAAAAGATCAAGCTGGCCACCTGCCCCAGGGTGGGAAGGGAGTAGCCCAGGGAGATCAAGGGGGCCAGTTCCCTGGCCAGCTCCCGTTCGGCCGGGCTCGGCTCCGCTTCACCGCTCCCGCGGCTGGCCGCCCGGGCCCGGGGCAGTTCCTCCTGCAGATTGCTCACCAGCATGGGCAGGGCCACCAGCAGGTTGGCGCTGCTGGCCGTGAAGGCCAGGGGCCCGCGCACGATGCGCCACAGGGCTGCGGGCCCCAGGGGTGTCAGCGCCAGCACTGTCGCCGCCAGCCCCACGCCCAGCACCACCAGGCTCACCAGGCAAAGCAGGAGCAGACCCTGCATGCGGGCGAAGCGGTCCATCTCCAGCTGGGCAAAGGAGAGGGCGCTCAGGGCCAGGATGCCGAAGGGGATGATCCGCGCCGTCAGCCGGTTGAGGTTGGCAAACAGCTGGCGCACCAGGTCCAGGGTGCGCAGCAGCTCTTCCCGGCCTTCGAGCCGCTGCAACAGCATGCCCAGCAGGGAGCTGAACAGCACAACCGCAGGAAAGTTGTCGGCGGCTAGCGCCGTGAAGATGTTGTCCGGTACGAAGGTGCGCAGCAGATCCGTGTCTGGCAGCTCCTGAAACAGGCCGGCGTGGAAGAAGCCGGAGTACTCCACCGGAGGCAACAGGGGCGGGAGAACGACCACCAGCACGGCTGCCGCCAGCCACAGCCCCGCCAGCACCACGACGCCGCCTCGCAGCAGGGTTTGCAGGGTGCCGCTGCTGAGACCACCGAAGCCCACGATCAGCTCGCAGATCAGATAGGGCATCACCACCACCTGGGACACCTGCAGAAACAGGGTGGCCAGCGGTTGCAGCGCCGCCGTGGCATCGGGGGCCAGCGTGCCGAGCAACGCTCCCACCGCCAGCATCAGCAGGCACTGGTTGCCGATGCCGCGGGGCCAGCGGAAAGGGTTTCGGCTCATTTGAGGCTCAGCTGGGGCGCGCTGCCCTGGGCCATCAGGGGAAGGGGCAGCCAGCCGGAAAGGGCCCAGAGCGCCGCTGCCGACCCGGGCGGGACGGGATGAAGCCCCTATTCTCCCGGTGATCGGTCGGCCGTGCCCGAAGTTCATGCTGATTCCGCTCCGACCGGGCGAATTGCCCCGCCTGATCCCGGCGGTGGCCACCGGCCCCCAGTTCAACGCCTGCAGCGGCAACCCCCGCAAGCTGCTGCAGCGGGTGCTGATCTCCGTGATCGGCGCCGTGATCACCCTGCTGATCAGCCAGACCCTGCTGTTTTCCAGCCAGTTCGGCCCGGTGTTCCTGGTGGTGGGCGTGGTGTTTGCCCTCTACCTGCTCTGGGGGCCGATCCTGGAGGCGGGGCAGAAGAATTCCACCCTGCGCCGCTACCCGGCAGCCGCCCTGTTTGAAGGGGAGATTGCCGACCTCTACACCCGCGAGATCGTGGAGGAGCGCCGCGAACAGGCCAACAACGATGGCCGCCTGGAGCTGGTGGAGAACCGCCGCACCTGGCTCACCCTGGAACTCGAAGATGAGGAGGGCTACCTGGGCAAGGTGCGCTTTCCCTTCGAGAAGAAGCACCAGCAGATCCGTGCCGGCATGGTGGTGCGGGTGCTGGTTCTGAGCGAGCGCAAGGACTTTTCCCAGATCGGGGCGATCAGCGATGCCTGGTTGCCCCAACTGAAGCTGTGGGTGGGGGAGTACCCCTTCCTGCTGCGGCCAGCCTTTGAGGAGCTCTGCCTCAAGCGGTTTCGCTGAGCGGGGAAGTGCGGCGTCGCCACTCCCGGCAGGGGGTGGAGCCGCTGACCCCCATCGGTGTCAGTAATCGGTGTCCCCAACCAGTGTCCGCAATCTGTACAGCTTGTACAGAGTTCAGCAGGCCCCCTGCCAACGGCCTTGCGCTCCCCAGGCCAGCCCCGAAAACGCCGCGATCGCGTTACAAGCTGCAATATTGCGTTACAGTTCCGTCATCACCCCGTAACAAGACAGTCATGTCCCAGGTCACCGCAGCCGAAGCCGCCACCATCCGCGGCGCCACCGTCACCACCGAAGACGGCGGCCGTCTCAACGCCTTCGCCACCGAGCCCCGCATGGAAGTGGTGTCCACCGAGAGCGGCTGGGGTTTCCACGAGCGCGCCGAGAAGCTCAACGGCCGCATGGCCATGCTCGGCTTCATTGCCCTGCTGGCCACCGAGTTCGCCCTGGGCGGTGAGTCCTTCACCCGCGGCCTGCTCGGCATCGGCTGAGCCCATGGGCTCCTGGGTCCTGCTGGCTGGCTAAGCGCCACCGGCTGAGCCACTCCTGACCCATGCCGCAGCAAACTTGCTGCGGCTTTTTTGTGCCCGCTCCGCCGGGTTGCCTCCCCGCCCCCTGCCCCCGCGATGGTTGAGTCCAATCCGGTCCTTCGGGCCCAGGTGAACGGGGCGGGACCCACCGGCGCCCTGGCGGCCCTGGCCCTGGCGGAGGCCGGCTGGCAGGTGGAGATTCGCGATCCCCTGCCCGCCGCCACGTTGCTGGAGCGCAGCCGGGCCTACGCCTTCAGCCACTCCAGCCAGCTCCTCCTGGCCAGCCTGGGGCTGTGGGAGCCGCTCCACCAGGCGATGGTGCCCTTCCGCTCCCTGCAGCTGCTGGATCTGGCCATCGGCCAGCAGGTGCCCTTCGGCCTGGCTGATCTCGGCCCCCGCCTGGCGGCAGCCCCCGGCGCCGCCGTGGGCTGGGTGGCCCAGCACCGTCCCCTGATGACCGTGCTCCTGGAGCGCCTCGCCGCCCACCCCGCCATCCGCCTGGAGCTGGGGGCGCCCCCCCCGTCCCCCGAGCGCGCGGCGCCGCCGGATCTGATCGTGGCGGCCGATGGGCCCTACTCCCCAACCCGGGCGGCCCTGGGCATCGGAGCCCTGCAGTGGGCCTACCGCCAGAACTGCCTCACGGCCCTGGTGCAGCTGCGCGGCTCCGCCGACGACCAGGCCTGGGAGCTGTTCCGCCCCGAGGGCCCCTTTGCCGTGCTGCCCCTGGGGGAGGGCCTGTTCCAGCTGGTCTGGAGCGCCCCCGCCCACCGCTGCCGCCAGCTCGAGAGCCTGGGGGATGCGGCCTTCCTGGATGCCCTTGCCGGCGCCCTGCCGGATCGCTTCCAGCCCGATGCCCTGGTCGACGATCCGCGCGCCTTTCCGGTGAGCCTGCTGCTGGCCCGCCACCTGCACCGGGGCTCCACGGTGCTGGTGGGCGAGAGCGGCCACCGCTGCCACCCGGTGGGCGGCCAGGGGCTCAACCTCTGCTGGCGCGATGTGGCCCAGCTGCACCGCCTGGCCCGCCGGGTGCGGGCTGGTCGGCTGGCGGCCACGCGGCTGCCGGCGGCCTATGCCCGCCGCCGCTGGCCCGATCTGCTGCTCACCCTGGTGGCCACCGACCTGCTGGTGCGGGTGTTCTCCAACCGCTCCCCCCTGCTGCTGCCCCTGCGCCGCCTGGCCCTGTTGCTGCTGGCCCGCCTGGCCCCCCTGCGGCGGCTGAGCCTGGCGGCCATGACCCAGGGACCTTGCCAGCTGCTGCAGCCCTGATCAGCATGGCAATCCCGTGAGCCTGCCTCCTGCAGCGCTGCCCATGGTGATCAGCACCGCCAGCCAACCACCCCCCTCCCAGGCCCTGGTGCGGCTGCTGCGCCATCAGTTCGGCCTCAGCGAGAGCGCTCTGGCCCTGGGCCTGCGCCAGGCCCAGCAGGAGCAGGCCCCCCTGCCGGTGGTGCTCTGGCGCTTCGGCCTGATCAACCTGGAGCAGTTCGACGCCCTGCTCACCTGGCAGGACACCGGTGGTGATCAGGCGTAGATGATCAGCGACTCCACGGGCTGGTGATCGGGCAGTTTGCGGCGCCCCTCCAGGGCTGCCAGCTCGGCCACGAAGCCGAAGCCACACAGCTCGCCGCCCGCGGCCGCCACGAGCTCGGCACAGGCGGCGGCGGTGCCCCCGGTGGCCAGCAGGTCGTCAATGATCAGCACCTTGGAGCCGTCCGCCAGGGCGTCGCTGGCAATCTCGAGCCGGTCGCTGCCGTACTCGAGGGCGTAGTCCACCCCGGTCACCGCGCCGGGCAGCTTGCCGGGCTTGCGCACCGGCACAAAGCCCAGTCGCACCGCCGTGGCCAGGGCGGTGCCCACGATGAAGCCCCGCGACTCGATGCCCACGATCAGGTCGGGTTGCAGCCGCTCACACACCGCCGACAGTTGGCGGATCACCTCCTGCCAGCCGTCGGGGTCGCGCATCAGCGGCGTGAGGTCGCGAAACAGGATGCCGGGCTTGGGAAAATCGGGCACATCCCGCACGAATTCCCGCAGGTCTGGGGCCATGGGCGTGACGGTGGGGTGCACTTGCTGGCATCATCGCAGCCATGCCCCAGGACCCCTCCGCGCCGGAACCCAGCGCCACCCTCTCCCGTCGCGGTCTGGAACGGCTCGATCTGTTGCTGCTCAGCGCCGAAGCCCTCGACCTCAACGGGGGCGAGGCGATGGTGTGGATGAGCGAGCAGATGGGCTTCACCAGCCTCTTCCCCAACCGGGTGGAGCTGTGGAAGCGCCGTTGCACCAATCCCCTGCGCCGCACCACCCGCCGCGAAGCCCTGGCGCCGGCGGAAACCGACGCCCTGATCCGCATCCTCTGCGCCCTGGCCGACCGCCTCTACCCCCTGCTGCGGGGGCTGCTCACCAGCGCCGAGCCGCCTGAGGTGCTCAGCCAGCGCTGGGCTCTGTTCCGGGGGCGGCTCACCGAGCTGATCCAGGCGCGCATGAACCCCCGTCGCGGTGGGGTGCAGCAGTTGCTGGATCCGGAATCGGGCGCCCGCCAGGCGCGCCTGCTGATCCAGGCCCTGGCCCTCGGCAGCGGCGTGGGCGGCTTCGAGCGCCTGCGGGCCAGCCTCCTCGACGCCCAACCCTGAACCGGCCCACCCCATGAAGCAGACCCTCCAATACGACCAACTCAGCTGCCGCCTCAAGGTCGAGGGTCTGCCGGACGTGTCCGTGGGCCAGGGCGGCGAGGCCCTCGGCATCATCACCGGCTGGAGCCTGCAGTGGGCCGGTCGTCCCGAGCTGGAGGGCCGCAAGGAGCATCTCCTGGCCCTGATGCAGGTGGTGCTGCCCTATGCCCGCTACCTGATCAGCGGCGTGCCCCGGCGGTTTGGCGCCGAGCCCCAGCCCGTGGAGATCGCCCCCAATCCCCAGGGCGGCCACACCCTGC
>NZ_JAGQBE010000053.1 GCF_024345475.1 Cyanobium sp. T1B-Tous | reverse complement strand
GCGCCGGCGACCAGCTGGTGAGCATGGATGTGATTCCGGCGGAGCTCGCCGATCAGGTGGCCAGCAGTGCCGGGGACGACGTCAGCGATGACGCCGAGGAGGGCGATGAGGTGGCCCCGAGCGAGGGGCCCTGGGTGCTGGTGGCCAGCGCCAGCGGCCTCGGCAAGCGGGTGCCGGTGAACCAATTCCGGCTGCAGAAGCGGGCCGGCATGGGCCTGCGCTGCATGAAGTTCCGCCGCGACGGCGACGTGCTGGTGGGCCTCAAGGTGCTCGGCGCCGGCGAGGAGCTGCTGCTGGTGAGCGAGAAGGGGGTGATCGTGCGCACCCAGGCCGACGCCATCCCCCAGCAGTCCCGCGCCGCCACTGGCGTGCGGCTGCAGAAGCTCGATTCCGGCGACCGCCTCACCGAAGTGGTGCTGGTGCCGCCGGCTCCCGAGGAGGAGGAGACTCCGACTGAGGAAGCTCCCTCCCTGGAAGAGACCGCGACCAGCAGCGAGGAGTGATCAGTTGGTACGGTTTTTTGCCGTATCATTAGCTCACTTGCCTGGACGCGAGCTCGTGGCCGTCGATGAGCGCCTGGATCTCAAGCTCAGTGCTGCAGACAAGCAGCTCCTTGCCCAGGCCGCTGCCATTGAAGGGGTGACCATGGCGGCGTTTGTGCGCCTGGCGGCCAAGCAGCGGGCCGCTGAAGCCATCCGGCGCGATCAAGAGATCAGCTTGTCCCAACGGGATTTCAAGGCCTTTCATGCGGCCATCGCCCGTCCGTTTGAGCCCAACGCCGCCCTGAGGGAGGCCTTGGAGCAGGCCTGCACGCGGGTGAGCGGTGTTTGAAGAGCACCAGCTCGACCCCACCCGGCACCACCGCAAGGGTTTCTGTTGTGGGGAGCCGGCCCTTGATCGCTTTCTGAACCAGCACGCGCACCAGAACATGCGCCGTGGGGTGAGCCAAACCTTCGTGCTCATCCCGGCTGACATCCCTGCCGAAATCGCCGGGTTTTATACCCTTGCGCCTGCGCAGATCTGCCTGGCCGACCTCCAGCCTGGTGATGCCAAGCCGCTTCCTCCCTACCCGGTGCCCTGTTTTCGGATGGGGCGGTTGGCCCGCGATCTGCGCTGGCGAGGGCAGGGCCTGGGTCCCCTGTTGCTGGGCCTGGCCGTGCAACGTTGCCTCGCTGCCCAACGCTCGGTTGGGGGCTATGCCCTGGTTGTGGATGCCAAGAACGCCGCGGCGGTTGCGTTCTACGGGCACGATGGTTTCCGTCCCTTTCAGGACACCCCCCACAGCCTCTATTTGCCCCTTGGAGGCTGATGGATGCTGTTTAAAGCCCCCTGATCCAGCATGAGCTCTCTCCATGACGTGATCGTGCTGGGCGGCGGCCCGGCGGCGTTGTGCCTGGCGGCGGCGCTGGCCGAGCAGGCGCTGCAGGTGGCCCTGCTGGCCCCCCACGATCTGCGGGCCCCCTGGCCCAACACCTACGGCATCTGGGTGGACGAGGTGGACGCCCTGGGCCTGGCCCACCTGCTGGAGCACCGCTGGAGCCACACGGTGAGCTATTTCGGGGCTGGCGCGGCCGATCCGGCCGATCCGGCCAATGCCGCCACGGCCCATGGCCGCGACTACGGCCTGTTCGACCGGGAGGGCCTCCAGCAGCACTGGCTCACGGCCTGTGAGCGCGGTGGCGTGGCGTTGCTGCAGGGCCAGGCCGAGCGCTTGGCGCTCGATCTGGCGGGGGGCGGCAGTGTGCTCCACACCGCCGATGGCAGCGTGCTGCACGCCCGGCTGGTGGTGGATGCCACCGGCCACGGCTCGGCCTTGCTGCACCGGCCCGACCGGGGGCCGGTGGCTGGGCAGGCGGCCTATGGGGTGGTGGGGCAGTTCACGGCGCCGCCGGTGGAGTCGGGGCAGTTTGTGCTGATGGACTACCGGGCCGACCACCTCAGTGCGGCCGAGCGGGCGGAGTCGCCCACCTTTCTCTATGCGATGGACCTGGGCGGGGGTCGGTTCTTCGTGGAGGAAACCTCCCTGGCCCTGGCGCCGCCGGTGCCCTTTGCGGTGCTCAAGCAGCGGCTGGAGCGGCGCCTGGCCCACCGCGGCGTGGCGATCACCGCGGTAGAGCACGAGGAGTTTTGCCTGTTTCCGATGAACCTGCCCCTGCCGGATCTCGATCAGCCGCTGCTGGGCTTTGGTGGGGCCGCGGCGATGGTGCATCCGGCCTCCGGCTACATGGTTGGCTCGCTGCTGCGCCGGGCCCCGGCGGTGGCGGCGGCGGTGGCGGCGGCCATGGCCGATCCGGCGGCGCCCTCGGCAGCCCTGGCCCGGGCCGGCTGGCAGGCCCTCTGGCCCGAACCGGAGCGCTTCCGCCGGGCCTTTTATCTGTTTGGCCTGGGCAAGTTGATGGGCTTTGAGGAGGCCCGCCTGCGCCACCATTTCGCCGCCTTCTTCCGGTTGCCGGCCCAGGAGTGGTTTGGATTTCTCACCAACACGCTCACCACCCCCCAGCTGCTGGGGGCAATGCTGCGCCTGTTTGCCCTGGCCCCCAACGACGTGCGGGCCGGCCTGCTCTGGCCCGCCCGCCGGCCCTAGCCCGGCGTTGGCCCCGGCGTTGGAGCGGGCATAGGCAGCCAATCGGCGGCGTTGAGCAGGGGGAAGAGGCCGTCTTCGATCGCCACGGCCTTGAGCCATTCGGCCGGCAGCTCGGTGCCGTTGTCGATGGCATCCAGCAGGCGCCAGAAGCGATCGAGGTGGCGCTCGATGCGCTCCTTGGCCAGTTCGGTGGTGGTGCCGGCCCGCAGGATGAAGCTCCAGTCGGAGCTCTGGGCCAGCAGCAGCTCCCGACCGGCCTGGGTGAGCAGGCTGCGCTGGGCCTCGCTGCCCACGCCCCGCTGCACCCGCGCCACCATGGCCCGGGAGGCCCGCTGCCACTCGGCCACCACCCATGCATTGGTGTCGTTGAGCCAGTAGTCGTGGTAGCCCCCCTGGCCCCAGCTGCTGGGGGAGGGGCGGCACACCTGCAGGGGATCGCCGCCGGCCAGGCTCTCGCGCAGGGTCACCAGGCGCACGCCGGCCTCGGCGGCCTGGCGGAACAGGGCCGCCAGAAACTGGGGCCCCTCAAACCACCAGTGGCCGAACAGTTCGGCGTCGAAGGGCGCCACCAGCAGGGGCCGGCGCTCCATCGAGCGGGCCAGGCCGGCCAGTTCGCTGGCGCGGCCCTCTAGGTAGGCGGTGGCGTGCTGCTCGATCCGCTCGGCGGCCACGGCGGGTTGGTAGGGCTGCTTCTGGTCGAGCGGGCAGCCCTGGGCCGTGACCCGGTGCAGCTTCAGGCCCAGGGGCCGGCGGCTGGGGATGGCGTGGCTGGCCAGCTCTGCTTCGGGCAGGTCCCAGCCCAGGTCGCGGTGGAATTCCCGGTAGGCGCCGTCGCCGGGGTAGCCCTCGCGGGCACTCCACACCGGCAGGGTGGCGCTGCTGTCACGGCCGAAGAAGGCCGCCCCGGCGGGGGAGCAGATCGGTGCAAACACCCCGTAGCGGGGCCGGGGCAAGGCATGCAGCAGACCGTGGGCATCGAGCACCGAGTAGCGCAGGCCGCAGCCCACCAGCTGCTGGTCGAGCCCCTCGTAGAAGGCGCATTCCGGCAGCCAGATGCCGAGGGGCCGTTCGCCCAGCAGCCGCTCGTGCTCACGCACGGCGGTGATCAGCTGGGCCCGCACCGCCTCGGGCACCTGGCGCAGCAGGGGCAGGTAGCCGTGGGTGGCCCCACAGGTGATCAGGTCGAGCACGCCCTGCTGCTGCAGCCGCCGGAAGCGGGGAATCAGGGCGCCGCTGGCCTCGATCCACTGCTCCACCACCGCCTCAAGCTGGCGGGCCAGGTGGGTGGCCGCCTCACCGAGGGGCTCGGGGGCCTGCTGCAGCAGCTCCTGGCGCTGGGCGATCCAGGGCAGGAAGCGGGCATTGAGCTGGCGGTCGGCCAGCAGCGACAGCAACGTGGGCGAGAGGCCAAGGGTGAGGCGGGGGCGCTGGCGCCGGTCGGTCGCGGCGGCCTCCAGCACCGCCAGCAGGGGCAGATAGCACTCCTGGAGCGCTTGGAAATACCAGTCTTCCTCGAGCGATCCGGGCTCGCTCGAGCGCACGTAGGGCAGATGCGCGTGGAGGACGAGGGCCAGATCGCCTGCGGCCATGACCTTCCCGCGGTGTTCGCACTCTAGGCGCATCGTTCTGGCGCCCCGTACAATGGGGCTAACTCATAGTCATTCCGCCTAGAGGCGCCGTTATGGCCCGCGATCCCGGCCGTGTGCTGATCTTCGACACCACCTTGCGCGATGGCGAGCAGTCGCCCGGCGCCAGCCTGAACCTCGAGGAGAAGCTGGCGATCGCCCAGCAGCTGGCCCGCCTGGGGGTGGACATCATCGAGGCCGGCTTCCCCTTTGCCAGCCCCGGCGACTTCAACGCCGTGCAGCGCATTGCCGAAACGGTGGGCACCGCCGATGGCCCCACCATCTGTGGCCTAGCCCGGGCGGCCGCGGGGGACATCAAGGCCTGCGCTGATGCGGTGGCCCCCGCCGTTCACCGCCGCATCCACACCTTCATCGCCACCAGCGACATCCACCTCGAGCACAAGCTGCGCAAGAGCCGCGCCGAGGTGCTGGCGATCACCGCCGAGATGGTGGCCTACGCCCGCTCGCTGGTGGACGACGTGGAATTCTCCTGCGAGGACGCCGGCCGCAGCGATCCGGAGTTCATGCATCAGGTGATCGAGGCGGCGATCGCCGCTGGCGCCACCACGATCAACATCCCCGACACGGTGGGCTACGCCACCCCGGCGGAGTTCGGCGCCCTGATTGCCGGCATCAACGCCAGCGTGCCGAACATCGACCAGGCGGTGATCTCGGTGCACGGCCACAACGACCTGGGCCTGGCGGTGGCCAATTTCCTCGAGGCGGTGAAAAACGGCGCCCGCCAGCTGGAGTGCACGATTAACGGCATCGGCGAGCGGGCCGGCAACGCCTCGCTCGAGGAGCTGGTGATGGCGCTGCACGTGCGGCGCAGCTACTTCAACCCCTTCCTGGGACGGCCGGCGGAGAGCACCGAGCCGCTCACGGGCGTGCGCACCGAGGAGATCACCAAGACCTCACGGCTGGTGAGCAACCTCACCGGCATGGCGGTGCAGCCCAACAAGGCGATCGTGGGCGCCAACGCCTTTGCCCACGAAAGTGGCATCCACCAGGACGGCGTGCTCAAGAACCGCCTCACCTACGAAATCATTGATGCCCGCACCGTGGGCCTGGCCGACAACCGCATCTCCCTGGGCAAGCTGAGCGGTCGCAGTGCCTTCCGGGCCCGGCTCGAGGAGCTGGGCTACACCCTCGAGCGCGAGGACCTCGACGACGCCTTCGCCCGCTTCAAGGAGCTGGCCGACCGCAAGCGGGAAATCAGCGACCGCGATCTCGAAGCGATCGTGAGCGAGCAGGTGCAGCAGCAGGACGACGGCAGCTACACGCTCAAGAGCGTGCAGGTGAGCTGTGGCACGGGCCTGCAGCCCACCGCCACCGTCACCCTGGTGACGGCCGATGGCGCCGAGCTCACCGAGGCGGCGATCGGCACGGGGCCTGTGGATGCGGTGTGTCAGGCGCTCAACCGGCTGGCCCAGGTGCCCAATGAGCTGGTGGAGTTTTCGGTGAAATCCGTCACCGAGGGCATCGATGCCATGGGGGATGTGACCATCCGCCTGCGCCACCAGGGCGTGCTCTATTCGGGCCACTCGGCCGACACCGACATCGTGGTGGCCGCCGCCCAGGCCTTTGTGAACGCCCTCAACCGGCTGCTGGCCGGAGGGCGCCACCAGCCCCTGCACCCCCAGAAGGCGCCGCTGCCGGTGGTGGGGGACCTGCCCCTGGCCGACCGGCCGAGGGTGTGATCGCCCCATGAGCCAACCCCTCTCCGGCCCGCGCCGTTCCCCGCTTGCGGCGGCCGCCCAGCTGATCCTGTTGCTGCTGGTGGCTCTGGCGATGCTGGTGCCGCTGCTCTGGCTGGTGAGCACCTCGCTCAAGGGCCCGGCGGAGGACATCTTCACCAGCCCGCCGGCGCTCTGGCCCAGCCAGCCCAGCCTGGAGGCCTACACGCGCCTGTTCACCGACAACCCGATCGGCACCTACCTGCTCAACAGCACGATCGTGAGCGGCCTGGCGGTGCTGGCTAATCTGTTGTTCTGCTCCCTGGCGGCCTACCCCCTGGCGCGGATGCGCTTCAAGGGGCGGGGGCTTGTGCTGGCCCTGGTGGTGGCCACGATCCTGATCCCCTTCCAGGTGGTGATGATCCCGCTCTATCTGCTGATGGTGCAGATCGGCCTGCGCAACACCCTCTGGGCCCTGATCATCCCGCAGGCGGCCACGGCCTTTGGCATCTTCCTGCTGCGCCAGAGCTTTCTGGGGGTGCCGGTGGAGCTGGAGGAGGCGGCCCGCTGCGATGGCTGCACGCCGCTGGGGGAGTGGTGGAACGTGATGATCCCGGCGGCCCGGGCCGACCTGATCACCCTGGCGATGTTCGTGTTCATCGGCACCTGGAGCGATTTCCTCTGGCCCCTGGTGATCCTCGATGAGCCCGAGCTCTACACCCTCCCTTTGGGGCTCCAGCAGCTGGCCAGCAGCTTTTCTCTCGATTGGCGCCTGGTGGCGGCGGGCTCGGTGATTTCGATTCTGCCGGTGTTGGTGCTGTTTGTGGGCTTGCAGAGATACATCCTGCCCAGTGCCAGCGGCGACGCCGTGAAGGGCTGAACGCCCGTTTTGCGCATCTCCTAGCGGCGTGGGTGTGCAAACATGGCGCACCCTCAGATCGGCGTGTCATCGCGCGGGCCGCGGCTCGGGCCAATCCTGAATAGCCCTATGCCTTTCCTGCATAGACACTGGATTCTCGGGCTTTGTTTTGTTATCTATTCCCCGGATGGTTTCCCCTGAGTGGTGTATCCCTGCTCGAAGCTTGAGTTTGCGGGATTGCTGCTCCCTCGCGCGGGGGAGTCTTAGGTGCCATTCAATGATTCTTTTGTCGACGATCTCGGTATTCTTGATTATCTCGAGCTGCTTCATAGCACCACATCTGTAGCTCGGGAGCTGGGAATTTCCCAGAGCAGTTGTTCCCGGCGCTACCGGGCCTTGAGTCAGCATTTTGATCTGGGGTTTGACCGGGTGGATGGCCGCTATGGCAGCAGCCGCAATGGCGATGTGCTCGCCTCCCTGCGCCAGGCCGCCCAGATGCGCCGGGTGCGGGTGGGCCAATTCCGCTTTGGGGTGGGTTGGCAGCTGGTGAACCTGTTTCAGGCCGATGGCCAGAGTGCGGCCCGCTGTCTGCCGCTGCGGCAGATGGACAGCTGGGGGGTGGCCTCGCTGCTCGAGCAGCGGCTGGTGGATTTCTGGTTGGGGGGCCTGCTGGAATTTGCCCAGCTGTTGCCCCAGCCCTTCAACAGCCTGCGCAGCACGCGGCTCGGGCTCACCCAGTCGCTGATGTGCGTGCCGATCTGCCGCTGGACCCTGCAGCTGTTTGCCCACCGCAACCACCCCCTGCGGCAAGCGGCGGCGTTGACCCCCGAGCAGTTTCGCCGCTACCCCTCCCCGGCCCTGCCGGTGGGCATGGCGCCCCTGCTGATGCGTCAGCTCCAGGACAACGGCCTGGCCACCAGCCCCAGCCCGCTGCGCACCTATGCCTGGAGCGATTGGCATGGCGCCGCCGCCGATGGCCACTCACTCAGCTACGGCGGCCCCCACGATGGCTTGGTGGCGGCTGCCGATGGGGTGAAGCCCCTGGCCTACCCCCTGCAGATCGTGGAGGTGGGGGCGGTGTTGGGCCACCGCGACGTGATCGAAGACGGCCAGTTCGAGGCCAACTTCAAGCAGCTTTCGCGGCAGCTGCGCCAGTCGCCTGGCGCCAACCAGGACGGCCTGCACTGGCTGATCTGAGCCCGCTCAGTTGGTGGGAGCAGGCGGCTTGGGCGACGGCTGGGGCGGCGGCGCCAGGGGCTCCTCGAGCTTGGGCAGGGGCGGCAGGGTGTCACCGCTGGTGTCACGGGTGGCCCGCTGCCGGCGCAGCTCCAGGCGCAGGTTGGCGTTTTCGCCGCTGAGGGCCTCGAGGCGGGCGCTGTTGCGCTCCACGGCCTGCAGCCGTTCCACGGTGGTGCGCAGCTGCTGCTCCAGGCCGGTGGTGCGGTCGAGGGCGCGGCTGTTCTCTAGGCCCTGAACTCGCTCCTGCAGCTGGCGGATGGTGGCGTTCTGCTGGCGGGTTTTGCCCACGATCACCACGAACAGCACCACGAGCATGGCGGTCACGCCCGCCTGCAGCCAGGGCACCCAGGCCAGGGCTGCTCCATTGGCGGCGGCTCCATTGGCGCCGGCGCCTTGGGAGCTGGGTGCCGGTTGGTCGGGGGCGGGGGTCATCAAGGCCGGCTGCCGGGTCTGCTTCGATCCTGCCTGCCGCCCGGGCGTTTGTCAGGGGGCGGCGGGGGCTTTGTGAGGCGCGGGGCGGCTTAGAAGCTGAAGGCCAGGCGGGCACCCACGCGCACCTGGTCGTTGCCGAGCAGCTGGCCGAGGTCGTAGAGGCCGGCCGCATTGGACACGTAGACGTCCACGGTGGTGCTGCTGGAGGCGAGCCAGCGCAGGGCCAGGCTGCCGTTGGAGCCGTTGGTGCCGCCCAGATCGGTGGCCACCACATTCACTTCCGGGATCAGCTGAAAGCTGGCCCCCAGCTGGAGGTTGGCCCCCAGGCCCACGCCCCAACTGGTGCCGGATCCACTCCAGGCCAGCTTGGGGTTGAGGTTGAAGGCCAGGGTGGGGGTGGCCTCCCAGGTGTTGATGGTTTCAAAGAAGAAGTAGCCCTGCTTGCTGCTGGCGTCTTCGTTGCGGCCCACGGAGATGCGGCCGGCGGCCCAGAGGGGCAGGCTTTTGCTGGGGCGGAACACCATCGCCTTGCCGCCAAAGCGCAGGTTGATGTCGCCATTGCCGGCGTAGGTGTTCACAAAGCCGTTGCGGGGCTCGATGCCGTTGAACACGCCAGCCGCCAGCTGGAACTGGAAGTCGTTGGACACCGAGTAGCCGGCGCTGCCAAAGAGGTTGCCGCGGCTGTCCCCATTGAGCCAGAGCTGGGTGGTGCCGTCGGCGGGGGTGAGGGCGGTGTTGACGCTGAGGCCACCGAGGGCCAGGGAGGCCTGGCGGCGGCTGTAGCGGGGGCTGGGGGAATCCATGGCACCGGGATTCCAGGTGAAGCGCGCATTGAGCATGGGCTCGGTGGGCGCGCTGGGCAGGGCCAGGATGGCGGTGGCCGGGCTGAGGCCAAAGCCGTTGGTGATGCTGGCCTCCAGGCCGATGCGGGGGTTCACCGCGATGTTGGCGCCGGCGGTGAGGATCGGCACGCGGGAGTACACCAGATCGCCGTCAAAGGCATTGGTGCCGGGCCCGAAGGGCAGCAGCCCCGAGGCGAACAGCTGCACCTGGTTGCCGAGCCGGTAGCTGGCGCCCAGGCCCAGGCTGATGGTGGTGCCGTAGAACTCCCCGGCACCGCCCTGGCCGGCGCCCTGGGAGTCGGGCAGGAAGCTCACCGCTGGCACCAGCGAGAGCTGCAGCTGGCGGCTGGCCTGCCAGGTGAGGGGCAGGGAGAGGGCCCCCACCCAGTTGCGGGTGAACACCAGCTGGCCGGAATCGTTGAAGATGTTCGGGGCGCCGGGCCCATCGCAGCTCACGGTGCCGCCGCAGCCGCTGCCCACGGTGAAGAGCTCGAGGGCGCCTTCGGCGGCGAGCTGCCAGTTGGGGCCGCCGGCGAGGCGTCCGCGCAGGCTGGCGCCGGCCGCATTCCAGTAGTTGGCGGGCTGGCTGGGCCGGCTGGGGATCGGCGCAAACAGGGGGTCGTCGGCGTAGGTGTAGGTGAGCGACACCAGCAGCGCTCTGGAGAGGCCCACATCGGCGCGGAAGCCGTAGTTCTGGTTGCCGCTGCCGCCGGCGGCACCGCCATCGCCGGGGCTCACCTGCTGGAAGCTGAGCTGGGCCAGGCTTTCATCCAGCAGCCAGGCGGTGGGCAGGGGGCCGAGGCGCAGCAGGGGCAGGTAGTCGGCCCGGCTGGGCAGCAGGCCCGCCAACACGGCCTCGGCCTCGGCCGCGCTGGTGGGGACGCTGGCTCCAGGGCTTGGCGCGGCCGGGGGCGCGAGCGAAGGATCACCCGCGGGCACCGGATCCCATTGGGGTGGGGCGCTGCTGCCGGGATCGCCGGGGGGCAGGGGCTGCCAGCTGGCACCGGGCAGGGCCGGGTCGGTGGCGGGCGGCACGGGGCTCCAGCCGGTGGGGCTGGAAGGCACCCCAGATCCGGCGCCTGAGGGGGCGAGGGGCTGCCATTGGGGCTGGGCCCAGCCGGGCTCCCCCAGGCCGCTGGAGCCCAGGCTGAGCAGGGCCCCGGCCACGGGCAGCAGCTTGGCCCGAGGCCTAGGCATCCGTGCTCTGGAGCAGCAGCCAACCCAGCGCGGGTTTGCCCTGGAGCTGGAGCTGTTGGCGCAGGGCGTCGAGCTGGGGGCGGGTACTGGCGCCCGGGCGGGCCACCAGCAGCTGGGCCTGGCAGGCGCCGGCGGCCACCAGATCGCTGGTGCCGAGCACCTGGGCACCGGGGGTGAGCTGCTGGAGCGCCCGCTGCAAGGCCTCGGCCAGCTCAGGCTCGCCTGGGCCGGCCACGGGGATCAGGGCCACGGTGGAGGCCCCGGCGAGGGGGCCTGAGGCGAGCAGGGCCAGGGTGGGGGCCCAACTCTCGGGAGCGGCGGGATCGAGGCGGGCCAGCAGGGGGCCGGGCAGGGCGGCCTGGAGCTCGTCGGTGGCGAACACCCGGCCACTGCGGCGCTCGGCCACCAGGGCAGCGCCGGAGCCGAGCACCAGGCCGGCCAGGAGCCCCAGCGCCAGGTTGCGGCCCTTGCTGGGGGACACGGGCCTGTCGAGCAGGGTGGGGGTGGAGATCAACTCCCAGGGTTCTTGCTTGCGGGCCTGCTCCAGGGCGAGCACCTGGCGCTCGCTCTCGAGACGGGTGAGCGTGGCCTCATCACGACCCGCTTCGCGGAGAAGTTCGCGGTAACGGATCAGCACGCCTTTGGGCCGCTCCGCGGCAGCGAGGCGGGCTTGGGCTGCTGTGCGTTTGGCCTGGAGATAGCCGTAGGTTTGGCGCTTCAGTGTGTCAATCAGTACGCCCCGTCGCTGTTTGAGCAGCCGCACGCTGTCTTCGTTGTCGGTGAACTTGGCCCGCAGGTTGGCCAACTCCGTGTCGATCTGATCGAGGGTCTGGGGTAGGCCCTGGGAAGCGAGTTCGGGGATCGTGCGGCCGATGTACATGATCGCTTCCGGGTCGTTACCGAGGCTGATGAGTTGTTTGAGCTGCTCATCGATGTTGCGGATCTCGTTGGCGGCTTGCACCCTGATCGCTTCGATGTTGAGGGCATTGCGGATTTCATCGTCTTGCGCTTCACCCTGTAGGGCCGTGAGATCCTGCTCAATTGCAAATTGTTGGGCACGGCGCAGCGAAGCAACACTCTGGAGGCGGTAGCGGCTGATCTGCTGATCGAGGTAGCGAATGGCCTGGGCGATGCCCCGCTCGCGATCCCGGCCGGAGTAGGCCTGGTATTCGCGGGAAATCCGATGCAGGGCAGGGAGCACTAGGCCCTTGTTGGTGTCGCGGAAGGCGAGATTGAGCACGGAGGTGCCCTTCTCGAGTTCGATCGTGAGGCTGTCTTTGATCCAGTCGCTGTAGCGCCAGCGGTCGACGTCTTGGCCAGCGCGGATTTTCTCGGCTTTGACGTAGTCGAACACTGGCTTGAGCACGGAAGGGCTTTCGAGAATTTTGACTTCGGTTTCCAGCTGGTTCTCGCCCCCTTTGGCGCCGATCAGGCTGGCCAAGCCTGGATTGGATTGCAGTAGTGCCTGGGTGCCGCTTCCTGGCGTTTCCTTGCTAGCCAGCACGATCTGGAACTCCCCTTCCCACATCGGCTTCTGCAGCAGGGTGATCACGCCGGAGAGCAGCAGGGTGCTGCCGGTCACCTGGGCGATCAGGCGCCAACGGCGGCGCAGGGAGGCGGCGAGTTGGCCGAGGTCGATCTCGTCGTCGGCCGGAGCAGGAGGCGTCTGGAGTTGGGGCAGGGAGGGGCTCATCAGCGGAACAGGCTGTACACCGAGTACACCCCCACGAAGGGGCCGGTGAGCTCGTTCATCACATTGATGCTGGCGGAGAGGGCCGAATCCTGTACGCGGATGATGTCGCCGGCCATCAGGATGGGATTGGCCGTCGAATCGCTGGCGGCGTTGGGGTTGTAGGTGAACAGACGGCGATCCAGTTCGCCTTCGCGGGTGAAGCGGATGAATTCCACCTTGCCGCGCAGCAGGGAGGGGCCGCCGGCGAGGTTGAGGGCCTGGTTGAGGGCTGAGCCCTGGGGCAGGGTGACGCCGCCGGGGGTCTTCACCCGGCCACTCACGTACACCTGGATGAACTGGGGGCTGAGGTTGGTTTGCCCGGCCTTGAGCAGCTGCTCGCGCAGCACCACGGGGCTTTTGGCCACGCTCACCACGTCGCCGTCGAAGAGGCGGATGTTCTGGGATTCATCGCCCTCGGTGATCAGGCTGAGGAAATTGAGCTGGGTGCGGATCTTGCCGCCGCCGGCACTCACGGGCTGGCGGCGGGTCACCTGCACCTCGGCCAGGTTGGAGTAGGGGGTTATCCCCTGGGCGGTGCGGATCGCGTCGAACACGGTGGGGAACAGGACCCCGAAGGTAGTGATTCCGCCGCCGCCAGAGCTACTGGTGCCCGAACCTGGTGTGGCAGTGCTGTCGGGCCTGCTGTTGAGCTGATCGCCGCCGCTGGCGCGGATCGCCGCATCTGCTTCGCTGGACACACCGCCCAGCTCCTGGGTGCCACTGAGGGTGTAGTAGCCCGGGCGCTTCACCTCGCCGCCCACGTAGATGCGGATCGGGCGGAAGCCCACCGGGCGGATGTAGATCTCTGGCTGGCGCACGTAGCGCTTGAACTGCTCAGTGAGGAAGTAGCGCAGCTCCTCCACCGTGAGCCCTTCCACATAGAGGGCGCGCAGGCGAGGTAGGTAGAGGGTGCCATCTGGGCCGATCGACACGGTGCCGCTGAGCTCGGGGATGTCGAGCAGCTCGATCTGGAGGGTGTCGCCCGGGCCAAGGATGTAGCTGTCGTATACGACGCGGCTGCGGCTGGCGGCCGCAGGGGCTGGGGTGTTGGCCAGGCAGGGTTGCAGGCCCAGAACAGCCACTGCCACGGCTGTTCCCACCCACCAAACTCGTCGTTGCAACGGTTGCACCGGGATGGAGTGACACTTCTAACCCAGACCCTATCTGCAGGAGCGGGCAGATCTGCTGTTGCAGTGCCGCTGTGATGACTGGGAGCGGGGGGGTGTGACTAGCTCTTTACCTGCGAATTAGACACTTATTTACAAGACGAGATCGGGCTCTGTTGCTGTGCGATCTTTGGCTATCCGAGGCGAGAAGGTTGAGTTCTGCTCCCTTCCCTTCTGCGTTCATACGCCATAGGTATATCCATGGCTGGCGCTTGATGAGGTTGGCGCTGCGATGAGCGCGAGAATGAACACTCCAAGCACCGTCCAGACTTCCGTACAGCTTGTACTGAACCTCTAAAGGTGATTTAGAGCGCCATAGCGTCGCCAACGCCGCCACCGTTTCCACCTCAAGCCCCTACCCCCAGTCGATGACCCTCAGCCCAAAGCTCGTGACTTGCACCGGCCGCGTCGCCCTGATCACCGGCATCACCGGCCAAGACGGCAGCTACCTGGCGGAGCTGCTCCTTGAAAAGGGCTACACAGTGCACGGCATTAAGCGCCGGGCCAGCAGCTTCAACACCAGCCGCATCGATCACCTCTACCAGGATCCCCACGAGAGCGACCCGCGCCTGGTGCTGCACTACGGCGATCTGACGGACAGCACCAACCTGATCCGGATCATCCAGCAGGTGCAGCCGGATGAGATCTACAACCTTGGCGCCCAGAGCCATGTGGCCGTGAGCTTCGAGGCACCGGAATACACGGCTAACAGCGATGCCCTCGGCACCCTGCGGATCCTGGAGGCGGTGCGGATGCTGGGGCTCCAGGAAAAAACCCGGATCTATCAGGCGAGCACTTCAGAGCTCTACGGCCTGGTGCAGGAAACTCCCCAGAAGGAAACCACGCCCTTCTATCCCCGCAGCCCCTATGGGGTAGCCAAGCTCTACGCCTACTGGATCACGGTGAACTACCGCGAGGCCTATGGGATCTATGCCTGCAACGGCATCCTGTTCAACCACGAATCTCCGCGGCGGGGGGAAACGTTTGTGACCCGCAAGATCACCCGCGGCCTGGCCCGCATCAATGAGGGATTGGAAGAGTGCCTCTACATGGGCAACCTCGATTCCCTGCGCGACTGGGGTCACGCCCGCGACTACGTGGAGATGCAGTGGCGGATGCTGCAGCAACCCGGCACCCCGGAAGACTTCGTGATCGCCACGGGCCGGCAGGAATCGGTGCGCCGCTTCATCGAGCTCACCGCCTTGGAGCTGGGCTGGGGTGCTCTCCAATGGGAGGGCACAGGCGTGGAGGAAACCGGCCGCCGCAGAAGCGGCGAGCTTGTGGTGCGGATCGACCCGCGCTATTTCCGTCCGGCGGAGGTGGAAACCCTGCTCGGTGATCCCACCAAGGCCCGCGAGAAGCTTGGCTGGACGCCCACCACCACCCTGGAAGAGCTGGTGGCCGAGATGGTTGCCACCGATAAAGAGGAGGCTGCCAAGGAGGCCCTTTTGCGCCGCAAGGGCTTCGCGGTGGTGGGCTCCATGGAAAACCCACCCACCAACGCAGCTGGCGTGGGCTGATGGCGGAAGACAGCCGCTGGCAGCAGCGCTTCAGCAATTACTGCAAGGCTCTGGATCGCCTGGAGGATTTCCTGGAGCCTCCGGCGTTGAATGAACGCGAGCAGCAGGGGCTCATCAAGGCGTTTGAATACACATACGAGCTCGCCTGGAACACCCTGCGTGATCTGCTGCGCAGCCAGGGCGATGCCTCCCTGCTGGGATCGCGGGACACCCTGCGCGAAGCCTTTCGTCTGGGCCTGATCGAGCAGGGAGAAGCCTGGATGCTGATGCTTCAAGACCGCAATCTCACCAGCCACGCCTACAACCGCGCCACGGCGGATGCCATTGGGGCTCAGATCATCGATTGCTACTTGCCCTGTTTTCAGCAGTTGCGCAGCAGGCTGGAGCAGCGGGTTCAGGAGGTAGCGCCATAAACATTCCGGCACAGGCGCAAGATCGGCTCCTAGCCGTGCTCACAGCACAGCCGCAGGTGGAGCGCATCTGGCTATTCGGCTCTCGGGCGATGGGGCGTGAGCAGCCAGGCTCTGATCTGGATCTCTGCCTGGAAGCCCCTCAGCTGAGCCACAGCGATCGTTTGCGGTTGCTGAACGCCGTGGATGATCTGTGCCTTCCCTGGCAGGTGGATCTTGTGCTGCGCCACGAGCTGCCCGCCGATCTGGAGGCCCATGTGCAGCGGGTGGGCCGCTGCCTCTGGACCCAGCCTCCGGAGGACTGGCCAGTGGCGTCTGGTGTCTCTGGAGAGGAGGCTGTCAAGAGCTGGCGTGCACGCTCTGCTCAACACCAACGTGTTGTCCGATGGCGTAATGAGATCAGTCGATGCGACGACCTCGACACTCCAGTACTGTTTTAGGTACTTAGCTTCAGGCTCCAGCGATCGCTGTGCCATGGATCAGCAGAACGCGCTCACCTCAGCTGAGCTCAAGCGCCGTGGGATTGCAGCGATTGAGCAGGCGCTGCAGCATGGACCAGTCCATTTGTTGAAGCGCAACCGATCGGCTGCAGTTGCAGGCATCACGAGCTCCTGTGGCTGAAGCATCGGCGTTGCAGTGGCTGCTGGCCCTGCCGCCATCCACGAGCCCGCGCAGTAAGGCTGAGATCGATGCGGAGCTGGCGGCTGAGCGCGACTGGTGATTGCTTTCCTGGATGCCAGCGCTCTGATCTATTTGGTGGATGGTGAGGCCCGATGGGCCGAAGCCACCCAGGCAACCCTCCATCAGCTTGCTGTCAAGGCAACTGATCTCCCACTGGCTGTGAGCCGCCTCAGCCTGCTGGAGTGTCGTGTGGCTCCAGTGCGGCGAGGTGATCAATCCTGCCTGGATCGTTTTGAGGAATTGTTTTCCCAGCCGGATCTGCTGGTTGTGGAGCTCAGCTCATCTGTGGTGGAGCTGGCGACGCAATTGCGCGCCAACCATGGGCTGCGTACACCCGATGCCGTGATGATCACGGGTGATGCCGGATTTCAGCGCGTCCAGGCTTTGCAGGTGCGCTTGATTGCCTGTGCCTGATGCCCTGCTCGACTTTCAGGGTCCGGCCGACCTGGCCGCCAACGGCTGAAGCGGGGCCTTCGCGTCATAGCCGATCTGCCAGATCTAAATCTGGGGCTGGCACTGGCCTGCCCCTCAATCCGCACCGAGGGTGATGAGAGTGCTGGCGTGAACGTTCTGCTCGCCACCAACGTGTTGCCTGAAACGATCAAATGGCTTATGGCGTGTTTGAGCAGCCAGCCAGCACGGAGACCTAATTGAAGGCCCCCCACCCGCTGCACTGGCGTAGCGGGCTGTGTATTTGGGGCTGACACCCGAGATCACCGTTCTGGAGGTGCTGGTGCATCTCAATCCTGATCAGTAAAGCCGAACCTGAAGCCCTGTTTGGCCAGGCCTAAAACGTGGGCTGTGGCCCTACATTAATGTCATTGACATCTCCGCGACTTCGCTGTAATTCCCATGGTTCAGGTCACGGCCAGGCTTCCCGACACCCTCGGCGCCGAGCTTGATGCAGCGGCACAGCAGCTCAACCGCTGCCGAGCCGACATCATTCGTCAGGCAATCGAGTACTACCTCGACGACATCGAGGATTTGCGCTGTGGGGTGGCAGCCCTGAAGGACCCTGCCGACCCTGTTCTCGACTGGCTTGAGGTGCGAGATGCGCTGCTCGCTGCGGATTAAACGTTCTGCGGCAAAGGCGTTGGCCGCGCTGCCGAAAGCTGACCGGGTGCGGCTGGTTGAGGCCATCAACCTGCTCTGCGACACCCCAGCCGCCGGCTCTGCCCTCAAGGGTGAATTTGAAGGACTGCGGCGGTTGCGTGTAGGGAACTACCGCGTTGTCTATGAATGGCAGCGCAGCGAACTGGTGATCCTGGTGGTGCGCATCGGCCATCGACGCGAGGTCTATCGCTGACCTGCCTCCAACAAGTGCACGCAGCCAGTGAACACCGACCGCTTGTACTACCGGGTCTTCCATAGCGCCCCCGGGGATCGGCTCTACCGCTACTGCCTCGCAGAAGCCTTGCGGCTTTGAAGCCCTCGAGATCAAAGAGCTGAGCCAGCAGCCCAATCTCGACCCCTTGCTCAACCTGCTCACCCTGCCGGTGCGGCCCGAGAGCGAACTGGCAGCTAGCAGTCAGCAGATCCTGGCCAGTCGCCCTGATTTAAAAACAGTTGTACTGCCTATGCTGGTACAAAGGTTTCCTGAACTCACCACGGCTGTCTCATCCAGAACGATCAAATCATGGTGAT
>NZ_JAGQBE010000052.1 GCF_024345475.1 Cyanobium sp. T1B-Tous | reverse complement strand
ATTTGGGTTGCATCGCCGTGCTGGTGGTGTTGGTGCTGGCAGATGTGCCCGGGATTCGGGAGCTCACCCTCGGAGCCTGGTTGGCCGGCGGCGCTTTGCTGGGTGGTTTGGCGATCGCTTTCCAGGGGCTGCTGCGCGATGGCGTGGCGGGCCTGGTGGCGCTGCTCGATGACCACTACGCCGTGGGCGATGTGGTGGAGGTGAACGGCGTGGTGGGCGAAGTCGTGGATCTGGGTCTGTTGGTGACGGAGTTGCGCACCGGCGATCAGCGGGCGGTGCAGTTCGCCAACAGCGCGCCGCAGCAGCTGATCAACCACACCAAGATCCGCTCTGGCGCTGAGGTGTTGATCCCTCTCTCGCCGCAGCATCACCAGCTGGAGCAGGCGCTGGCGGTGCTCACGGAGCAATGCGGCAGCTTTGGCGAGGATCCCCTCTGGAAGGGCAGGTTGCTGGCGCCACCCTGGGTGCGTGGCGTCAAGCAGGTCACGCCGCAGGCGATTGAGCTGAGCGTGGTGGTCACCACCCGCGCGGGGCAACAGTGGGAGGTGCAGCGTGCCCTGCTGCGGCGTCTGGTGGTGGCGCTGCAAGAGCAAGGCATTGTCTTGGCCAACGGAACCACCAGCCCCAACCTTTGATCGTTGTCCACCGGTTGCGAGCCGTCTAGGGCGTGGGTTGTTCAGTCGGCGTGATGGCTGGTGGCTGGGCGGAGCTGCTGCTGCTGCCGCTGCCGGCTCCGATCCCGGTGAGTCCGATCAGGCCCTCCAGCAGACGCCGGCTCAGCGTGCTCACCCGCTGCAGCTCCTCGAGGGTGCTGATCAGGGCCGGCCTGCTGCCTGCGAAGAGGCGTTGCGCCTCAGTGGCGGTTTGGGCCGCGCTGGAGCCGGTGCGTTCCACCTGCTGGAATGTGTGGCGTAGCTGCGGTGCGGTGGAGGCCGTTTCGCGATCCAACGTGGTGGCCAGTCGCCCGGCATCCTGCAGCGTGCGGCGCATGTCTCCCATCACGCGAGGGATGTCTTCGGCGGTGAGTGCAGCGGTGTTGCGCAGGGTGGCCTGCAGCAGCAGCTGGGTCTGCGCCAGCTGATTGATCACGCTGCTGATCGCGATGGGCTCTTCGTAGGGCAGGCTGCGCTTGCCGGCTTTGCCCCGCTTGGATGGGCCTTGGGGGTCGGGGCTGATCACCACGAATTGATCGCCCACGAAGCCTTCTTGGCCTTGACTGGCCACACTTCGGGGCCCGATCAGATCGGCGTAGCGCTGGGCCACCTGCAGCTCCACCGTCACGCTGGCGTCCGGTTGGAGTGCCAGCGCTTTCACTTTCCCCACCGGGAGGCCGGAGATGCGCACCTCCTGCCCCGCCCGCAGTCCGGCTGCATTGCGGGTGATCAGGTGAACGCCCAACGTGCGCTCGCCCCAGCGTTGTTCCTGGGCCAGACCCAGCAGTACGGCGCCGATCAGCAGCAGGCCAGAGCCCAGAAACAGCCAGGGTCTGGCCTGTTGCTCTGAAGTGGTGTTGGTGTTCATAGGCACCCTCACTGGGCGGAAGGGCTGATTCGGAGGGGATCCAGGGCTGTGACCCAGAGCAATTTCAGGGCGAGCAGCACCATCAATCCTTCCACCAGCAACTTGCTCACCAGCACGCTGGCGGGGGTTCCGCGCCGCAACCCTCGGGCGACCCGCCATTGGCTCCACCCGCAAATCGCGGCCAAGAACACTCCGGCCCTTAGCCATGCCCGCAGCATGTCAATCAGCAGCACGCCACTGAGCAGATCACGGATTTCGCCGATCAGATCTCCCCGGGGGCTGGCGAGCACCCCACCGGTCACGGCGGCGATGAGAAACAACAGCAGCAGCAGGCTTCCGGTGAGTGCTGCCGCCGGCACCGACTGGCGCCAGGCCTTGAGCCCCAGGCGCTCCACCCGCTCCAGCCAGCTGGGCAGCAGCAGGGCCATCGCCAGCACGGTCACCAGCATGGGCCCCATCAGCTGCAGCACCAGCAGGATCAGCAGCTCCAGGCTGAAGCGACTGGTCTGCCCCAGCGGCCCGCCAGCCAGCTCCACCACCCCGAAGCCCACCACCAGCCCCGCCAGCAACACGGGGCCGCCGCAGCGTTGGCCGTCCCGTTCGGCGAGCGCCAGCATCAGGCCTGCCCCCGCTTGGGAGGCGATGGGTTGGCTCCTGGTTGAACCTTGGGAATCACCCGGGTCACTGGCAATGCGGGCCGCGTTTTGGTCGGGTTCCGGCTTTATAAGCCGCTTCCGTGAGCCCCGCCATGTCGTCTTGGCGGGGTTCGCCTTCCCTTGAAGAGCGGGCCTGAACTGATCGAGCGCTCTGGCGTTGCCAAGCTGGTGGGATGGGTTTGATCCTCAAGCACCATTTTGTGGAACCGGTGGCCCGGGGCTTGCTGGGATCCATCTCCTGCAGCGGTGGCCCCACTCCGGAGCAGCAGCGCCTTCTGCAGGCGCTGCTCACCCACCTTTGGGGGCGCCCCGATCTGCGCGTTTCAGCGCTGGAGCCCATGGGCCCCGAGGAACTGGCGGCTGCGCTGGATGATCCGCCCACGCGGCGGGTGGCCCATCTGCTGCAGATGACCCTCGAGTTTTGCCGCCATCCCCAGACCGATGCCCAGCTGGCGCTGGGCCAGGCCTATGCCGAGGCCCTGGGGGTGAGCAGCGCCGCCCTGGAGGTGAGCCGCGATTGGTTGCGCCAGGGCGTGGATCAGGCGGCGGCGGATGTGGGCAGGATCTTCAACGCCTTTCTGCCGTTGCGCAGTGAGCCGGGCCTGGCGGAGCCGCTGGCGTCCGCGCACCAGCCAGAGCCGGAGCTGGTGGCCCGGATTGAGGGCTTCGCCCAGCTCCCGGAGGGCAGCCTGGGGCGGGCGTTGCTGGGCTATTACGAGCGCTTCGGCTTTCCGATGCCGGGGCGGGATGCCTGCGCCCTCAATCACCTCTACCTCGCCCACGACATGACCCACGTGATTGCGGGGATTGCGGCGACCAGTGCCGGCGAGATCGCTCTCAGCGCCTTTCAGTGGGCGATGCAGGACAACCCCATCAATGAGAGCGCCTTGCTGGCTTCCCTGGTGACCCATGAGGCGGGCTTTGTGAGCGCCAATCCCACCTTGGCGCCGGATCACTCCAGCCTGGACAGCCCTTCGGCGTCCTATCTGCTGGCTTCAGAACTCAGGCGTGGCAGTGCCTGCAGCGCCGATTTCTCCCTGGTGGACCATTTCGCCCTGGCACCCTTGCCGTTATCGGAGGTGCGGCAGCAGTTCAACGTGGGCCGGCCGCTCCAGCCCAGCCCCGTGGATCACCTGTTCTGGGACTGCTGGCGGGTTTCGCGCGGCGATTCCCCGAAGTAACGGCGGTAATCAGCGGCCGTGGCTCCGCAGGCCAGCAAGCCGGCGCGCACCATCAGCTCGGCGGTGGAGTGCTGGCGCTGCTCGGGATCGAGCAACAGCTGGCGCAGGTGCCGCAGGCGCAGTCGCTTGAGTTCCGCCATGGGCGAATGGCCCCGATCCTCCAGGAAGGCGTATTGCAGCGTTCGCGTCGACACGCCCATCGCCGTGGCGATTCGGCGGATGTCGATGGCCTCGTGCATGTGCAGGCCCATCCATTGGCTGGCCTGCTCCACATAGGCCCGTCGCCGCACCGTGGTGATGCGCTCCCGGGGCTGGCCCTGCAGGAGGGCGGTTTGGAGTTCCCAGCTCTGGAGCGCATCCAGCAGCGCCAGGGCGGCATGCTCCGCTCCGGCGCGGCCCATGGCCACGGCCTCGGCAAAGCCCAGGGCGGCCTTCACCAGGGCCCGGTTGTGACGTCCGGCCCCGATACAGGCGGGTGAGTTGGATTGGAGCTGATCGGGGGGCAGCACGATCGAGAGCCCCTCCAGCCGCAGGCTCGTGATGCCTTCCAGCCGATCGCCCGGCCGCATCAGCAGGGCTTCGCCGGGCTCAGCCGTTTCCCAGTGGCCGTTGATCCGTTCCTGGCTCCAGCCCTGCAGCGGCAACCACAGCACCGCCTTGTCGGCGTCCTGGATGCGTTGCAGCTCCATCTGTCCCTGCCCCTGCAGGTGCAGCACTTGCAGGGGGCCCGCCTGGCCGATGGCCAGAAGGGTGCGGAAGCTGCTCGAGGGGGAGCGGAGGGTGCCGCGATGGTCCCCGAGGGTGCCTTCAATCACCAGCCGCCACTGGTCGAAGTCGTGGCTGTCGAGCACCGGGGTGAGGGCCGGACCCGAAAACAGCGGTGGCAGCAGCGCGCTTTTCATCAGCAACAGCTGGCGCTGGCAGCGGCATCACCGGCGCTCATGCCCGTGAAGGGCAGGCTGCTGCCGCAGCCGGGGAACAGGCCGTAGTGGCGGCTGAAGTCGCCGATGAACGTGAAATGGGGTGCAAACCGGGTGGCCTGCAGCATCCGGAAGGTGTTGCCGCACACCGCAAACACCCGGCCGGTTTCGATGGCGTGGTGGCCATCGAGGTCGAAGCGGTGGGGGTGGTGGGGGATTGTGCCGCGGTAGATCACGGCCTGGCCATGGTCTTCGCAGGCATCCTCCAGCTCGGCGATCTGGAACAGGCGGTAGGTGGCGGCATAGAAGCGGGCCTCGCCCACCAGTGGCGCCAGGGCCGGCTCGGTGATCCGGAGCTCGCGGTCGCTCACCAGCCGCGGGTCGGGGAAGCCGGCGCCCTTGGCGAGGCGCAGGAAGTCGTTCCAGTAGAGCGCTCCGCCCAGGCACTCGCCGTAGAGCACCGGATCGCGCCGCACCGCTTCCGGCAGGCGCCGATCCACGTACACATCCGAGAAGTACAGCTCCCCGCCGGGCTTGAGCAGCCGTTTCACCCCCCGCAGCACCGCCGCCTTGTCGGTGGAGAGGTTGAGCACGCAATTGCTCACGATCACGTCGAAGCTGCCCGGCTCCAGGGGCAGCTCCTCGAGGGCTTCGATGGTGCCCTCCAGGAACGACACATTGGCGTAGCCGAACTGTTCGGCATGGAAGGCCAGGTGCCCGCGGGCCACGGCCAGCTGCTCCGCCGTCATGTCGACGCCCACCACCGAACCGCTGGGCCCCACCAGCTGGGCCAGGGCGTAGACGTCGCGGCCCGTGCCGCAGCCCAGATCGAGGATGCGGCAGCCCTCCAGCAGGGGCGGGCACACCAGGCCGCAGCCGTAGTAGCGCGCCAGCACATCGGGGTGGATCCGGGCCAGCAGCGGCCGCAGCCAGTCCGGCACCGCGTCGGCATCGCAGCAGGCGCTGGTTTTGAGGTCGGCCGTGCCGGTGAGCTCCTGGCCGTAATAGGCCTGAACGGCGGCTTGGGTGGGCATGGCGGCGCGCGGCCTGGCGAGATCGGTTCAGTTTGCCTTCGGTGCCAGGGGCATGGCGGCTTTGCAGGAGCGATCCAGGGTCTGGAGGTACCGATCCAGGGGTTCGCGGGCCATCAGGCGCGCCTCCGCCTCGCGCGGCCATTGGTCGGGGCGATAGAGCAGCTGCAGCTCGCGGCGATCCCGACGCCCCAGCTGGTGCAGCAGGGCATCGCTGCCCAGCAGGGGGGTGCCGCGCAGGCACAGCGACTGCACCGCATGCCAACCCTCGTGCAGCAGGGTTTCCAGCTGGTTGCCCCTGGGGCACACCACCACCTCGCGCCGGCCGCGCACGTACAACCCGAAGAGCTGGGGCTCGGCGCAGCGCGGATGCTCCCGGCGGATCACGAACCCCCGCTGCTCAAAGGCGGCGATGGCCTCCTGCAGTGCGTCGCCCCGGGCCTTGGCCCCCATGGGCTGCAGGAGTGCCATGCCGAGGAGGGTGGCGCCCACCCCACCTGCCGGACGCCGCCACCCACGACAGGCCATCTCAGTACGTGTCGACCCGCACGGGCTTGAGCTGCCAGCTCGCCTCCCCGGGCACCAGCTTGTAGCTGATCTGGCGGGTGCCCCCGGTGGGTTTGGCATTGCTGTCGCCGGGGCGGTAGATCGGGAACCGCCGCGCCAGGTTGAGCTCCACCACTGCGAATGCATCGTGGCCCTGGTAGCCCTGGGCCGCTGGGCCGCTGAGCTCCGGCAGGTGAATCGGAGAGAGCGAGCGGCGCCCCTTGTTCAGGGCCCAAGCCTCCACCGCGCCGTAGCTGCCGCTGCCGGCACTGGTGATGAACACGTACACCTCGGGCAGTCCGTTGGCATCGAGGTCAGCCACCTCCACACCGCTGACGCTGCCGAGAATCT
The DNA here is from genome assembly GCF_024345475.1 of Cyanobium sp. T1B-Tous. Taxonomy (GTDB): domain Bacteria; phylum Cyanobacteriota; class Cyanobacteriia; order PCC-6307; family Cyanobiaceae; genus Cyanobium_A. The sequence continues at coordinate 12,514 of NZ_JAGQBE010000052.1, read as the reverse complement.
CCTGCCGAATCGGGGCCAGCGCCCGGGGGGTGCCGCTGGTGGTGATGGTGAGCTGGCGCACCGAGCCCTCCCCCTGGCTGCTCACCGTGAAGGTGACGCCCTGCAGGGAAGCCCGGGTGGGGTTGGCGGGTGCGGCCAGGGCAGGGGAGGCGGCGCCGATGGCCAGGGCCGCGGCCAGGGCACAACCGAGCCGGCGTGGATGGGAGTGGGGCATGGCAGGGGCGTGAACTCCCTTCAGTGTTGGTGCCCCGCTGCGGCCTGTCATCCCCAGCTCCCGATTTCGCTCTCCAGCGCCTCCGCCAGGGCGGCCACCAACCGCTGGCGGGCCTGGCGGGAGGCCCAGCCGATGTGGGGCGTGAGGATCAGGTTGGGCACGGTTTTGAGGGCGTCCAGTTCGGCCCCGGGGGGCTCCTGATCCAGCACGTCGAGGGCGGCCCCGGCCAAGGCCCCCCGTTGCAGCGCTTCCACCAGGGCCGGCAGGTCGATCAGGCCGCCCCGGCCCAGATTCACCAGCACGGCCGACGGCTTCAGCCAGCCCAGCCGCTCGGCGTTGATCAGGCCCCGGGTGGCCGGGGTAAGCGGGGCATGCAGGCTGATCACATCGGCCTGGCGCAGGGCCGCTTCCAGCTCGGCCGCGCTGCTGCGGCTGGTGATCAGCAACACCGCCATCCCGAAGGCCTCGGCCACGGCCGCCACGCCCCGGCCGATGGTGCCCGCTCCCACCACGGTGAGGGTGCGGCCGGCCAGCTCCTCGAATTCCGGCTCCACCAGGGCGAACACCGGGCTGCGCTGCCAGGCGCCGTCGCGCACCTGGCGCCGCCGGGTGGTGAGATCGCAGACGAGCTCGAGGATCAGGGCCCAGGTCACCTGCACCACCGAGGCGGTGCTGTAGCGGCCCGCGTTGCGCACGGCGATGCCCAGCTCCCGGCAGGCTTCGCTGTCGATCTGGTCGGTGCCGGTGCTGGCCGCGCAGATCAGGCGCAACGGCGGCAGGTGCTGAAGCAGCTCCCGATCGAGCTTGATTTTGTTGGTGATGGCGATTTCGGCTCCTTGCAGGCGCTCGAGCCTCTGCTCCTTGCCAGTGCTCGGCCAGCAGACCAACTCGGCGTGCTGCTCCAGGGGGGACAGGTCCACCGGGCCCAGGCTGAGGGCGTCCAGGAACACGGCCCGCGGTTTGGTCATGGCGCCTCTTCGCAACTGTGCCTATTGTTGAGAAGCCCAGGGATGCAGCGGTGCCCGCCCAACCCAGCTTGCGCACCAGCCTGCACGATCGCGGTCAGCGGCTCACGCCCCAGCGCCAGCGGGTGCTGGCCCTGTTCGAGCGCATCGGCGAGGGCAGCCATCTCAGTGCGGAAGAGGTGCACCAGCGCCTGTTGCGCAGCGAGGAGCGGGTGTCGCTGGCCACGGTGTATCGCACCCTGCGGCTGCTCAGTTCGATGGGTCTGCTCCAGGAGCTCGAGCTGCCCGAGGGCGGCCGCCGTTTTGAGCTGGCCAGCGATGCCCACCGCGACCACCACCATCTGGTGTGCGTGCGCTGCGGGCGCACGGAGGAATTCGAAACCCCGGCGGTGCTCCAGGCCGGGGAGCAGGCCGCGGGCCATCACGGTTTCCGCCTGTTGGAATGTGTGCTCAATGTGCGAGCCCTCTGCCCCGGCTGCGCGGCGGCGGAATAGGGGCTCGCGCAGGACTTTGCAAAAGCGCCAGCTCCGCTGTCGGCCCCGGGATCGCTCCTTAGCGTGAGCCCGTGTGATCGCCTCGCACGCGATGCCTCGCGTCATTCCTGAATCACCCGCTCGCGTCAGTGGCCTGCCCTCGCCCCGGCTGCATCCCAGTCGGATTCTGGGCGCGGTGGTGGGCGCGGCCCTGGCCTTTCTGCTCACCTGGCGGCTGCCCCTGGTGCCTTCCACCGTTCTCAGCGCCATCGGCCTAGCGGCGGGCGCCAGCCTCAGCGGCCGGCCCTGGCCTCCGCTTCGCTGGTGGGCCCTGCTCGGGGCGGTGGCCGGGGGGCTGCTCGGAACGGCCACCGTGATGGCCGGCCAGCTCCAGCAGCTGGACCCCCGCGGCGACTGGCCATCCCGCGCGGCTGTCGTGGCGGTGTTGGCGGTGGCCGGAGCCGTCTCCGGCCGGCTGCTCAGCGGCGATGCCCACCGCAGCGATCGGCACCATCCCCGCGACGTGTTGCGTTCGGCCAGCGCGCTCACCACGGGCATCTTTGCCGTGTTGGTGACCGTGGCCTTTGTGCATTCCGGCCTCGACGTGGCGCGCACCTTCTCCAGTCGCCTGAGCTCCTCCCTGACGATTGTTGTGGCCTCGCTCACCGTGCCGGGCTGGCTGGTGCACCTTCTGTTCCGTCAGGCGCGGACGCCGCAGGGAGCCAGCCATGCTTAATCCCGACACGGCGCTGTTCCCCGGTTTCGAGCAAGGTCTGGCCCTCCTGGCCACGGCCTTGCGCACCCTGCTCGAGGCCCTGTCCCTGGGCACGGTGCTGCTCGGGTTGGTGGTCACCCTGCGTCAGGCCTGGTTCGCCTGGCGCCGGCGACTGCGCGGCCCGGCGGGCTTCCGCGGGGTGCGGCTCACCTTCGGCAGCTGGTTGGCAATGGCCCTCGAGTTCCAGCTCGGGGCCGACATCGTCGCCACCTCCACCTCCCCCACTGGCGCCCACCTGGTGCAGTTGGCGGTGGTGGCCGTGATCCGCACCCTGCTGAATGTCTTCCTGGCCCGGGATCTGGAGTCCGAGCAGGCTCAGCAGGCGTCTGCGCTGGAGGCCCGGCCTTGAACCTCACCAACGAACTGGCCAAACAGCGCAACCGGGATGCGGCGGAGCGCACCCTGATGGCCTGGATCCGCACCTGCCTCTCCCTGATCAGCTTCGGCTTCGGCCTCGACAAGATCATTGCCGCCATTGACCGCGCTGCCGCCTCCGGTGACATGCAGGCTCAGCGCGGCGTGCAGCTGGTGGCGGCGGGCTTTGTGCTCACCGGGATCCTGGCGATGGTGGGGGCCACGGTCCAATACCGCCGCGAATTGCGCCGTCTGCACCAGAACGACTACGTCTACCGCGACAAGCCCCAGCTGGCGGCGGCCACGGCGGTGCTGATCACCCTGATCGGCGTGGTGGCCCTGCTGCTGGTGGCCTTCGGGGCAGGCCCCTAGCGCGTGCGTCGGGCATTGCTGTCGTCAGAGCGCTTCATTCACTTTTCGTTCACCTTGTCGTGATGGCCCCGTCTCCGTTTCTGCTGGTCCAGGCCACGCTCTTCACGATCATGTTTGCCCTGGGGGTGGGTCTACCCCTGGAGGGCTTCAGCCGTTGGCAACAGGACCGGGCCCTGCTGCTGCGCGCCCTGCTCGGCACCTGCGTGCTGGTTCCGCTGGCGGCCGTGCTGCTGCTGCTCTGGCCCCCCACCCTGGCCCTCTCCCAGCCGGCCCGCTTCGCCATTTCCCTGATGGCCGTGTGTCCCAGTGCCCCCTTGCTGATGCGCAAGGCGGGCAAGACCGGGGGGGATCGCTCCCTGGCGGCCCTGCTCCAGGTAGCGGCCGCCCTGGTGGCGATCCTCACGATCCCGCTGCTGGCGATCCTGTTCACCGACACCTTCGGGGTGGCCGGCTGGGCGATCCAGCCCCGCCATGTGGCCAGCCAGGTGGCCGTGGCCCAGTTGTTGCCCCTGCTGCTGGGTTTGCTGCTGCGGCGCTTGGCTCCCGGCTGGGCCAGCCGGCTGGAGACGCCCCTCGACCGGATCGCCAACCTGTTGCTGCTGCTGTTGGTGCTCGGGGTGCTCTGGAAGACGGCCCCGTTGCTGGTCACCTACGTGGGGGCCAATCTCGCGGCCTTGCCCGTGATGGCAGCCCTGGTGCTGATCAGCCTGGCCCTCGGCTATGGCCTGGCCGACCGGGATCCCCGCCAGCGGGTCACCTTCGCCCTGGTCACCTCGATGCGCAACCCGGGCTTGGCCTTGCTGCTGGCGAGCACCTTCGCCCCCGGCGTCCCGGCCGTCAAATTGGGAATCCTGGTGTATCTGCTCATCACCGTGCTGCTCTCGGCGCCCTTTCTGCGCTGGCAACAACGTACCCAAAGCCAGACCTGAACCATCCACTCCTGGGAGTTTGCGTTTTGCGCTGAATTGATCCCTTCGCGCTTGTGTTTTGGCTCCTCAAGATGGGTGTGAAGAAGTGCATGAATCTCCAGTCATCGCGGCCATTCATTTCCATCCTTTGACCAGGCGTACTTGCCCTCTCTCGTCGCTTTACCTCCTCCCATGCCAAACGGAAAACCCAACATCCTCATTCTCTGGGGGGATGACATCGGCCAGAGCAACCTGAGCTGCTACAGCCACGGGCTGATGGGCTATCAGACCCCCAACATCGACCGGGTGGCCAAGGAAGGGGCCAAGTTGATCCACTACTACGCCGAGCAGAGTTGCACCGCGGGTCGCGCCGCCTTCATCACCGGCCAGAGCGTGTATCGCACCGGGCTCTCCAAGGTGGGCCTGCCTGGAGCTGAGCAGGGCTTCAAGGATGAAGACCCCACGATCGCCGAGCTGCTCAAGCCCCAGGGCTACCGCACGGGCCAGTTCGGCAAGAACCACTTCGGCGACCGGGATGAGCATCTGCCGACGATGCACGGCTTCGATGAGTTCTTCGGCAACCTCTACCACCTCAACGCCGAGGAAGAGCCCGAGCTGCGCGACTACCCGCGGGAAGACGACCCCGAGTTCCCCAACTTCCGCAAGCGCTTCGCCCCCCGTGGCGTGCTGCATTGCTGGGCCAATGGCGATGGCACCCAGCGGATTGAGAGCACCGGCCCGCTCACCCGCAAGCGCATGGAGACGGCTGACGACGAATTCATGGTGGAGGCCAAGCGCTTCATCCGCGATGCGGTGGCGTCTGGGGAGCCCTTCTTCGTGTGGTTCAACACCACCCACATGCACTTCCGCACCTACGCGCGGCCCCAGGATGTGGGCCGCAGCGGACGCTGGCAGTCGGAATACCACGACGTGATGATCTATCACGACGAGTGCATCGGTGAGATGCTCAACCTGCTCGATGAGCTGGGCGTCACCGACGACACCATCGTGATGTACGGCACAGACAACGGCCCGCACATGAACAGCTGGCCCGATGCGGGCATGACGCCCTTCCGCAGTGAGAAGAACACCAACTGGGAGGGGGCATTCCGGGTGCCGGCCCTGGTGCGCTGGCCCGGCCACATCCCCGCTGGCAGCAACATCACCGGCATCTGCAGCCACCTGGACTGGCTGCCAACCTTGCTGGCCGCGGCAGGCGAACCGGAGATCAAGCAGAAACTGCTCACGGGCTATCAGGTGGGGAACAAAACGTTCCGCATCCATCTGGATGGCTACAACATGCTCGACTACTGGACGGGCAAGGCCGACAAGAGCCCTCGCAAGGAGTTCTTCTACTTCTCTGACGACGGGGATCTGGTGGGTCTGCGCTACGACAACTGGAAGTTCGTGTTCAAGGAGCAGCGCTGCCCTGGCACCTGCCAGATCTGGGCCGAGCCGTTCGTTGAGCTGAGGGTGCCCAAGATCTTCAACCTGCTCACCGACCCCTACGAGCGGGCCGACATCACCTCCAACACCTACTGGGACTGGATGTTCGACCACGTGTTCATGCTCGTGCCGGCCCAGGCCTACGTGGGTGAGTTCCTCAAAACCTTTGTGGAGTACCCGCCGCGCCAGAAGGCGGCCAGCTTCTCGCTGGAGCGGGTGATGGAGAAACTGGAGCAGGCCGCCAGCGGCGCCGCCTGATCCATGGCGAGCCCGTCCCCCGGACGACCACCAGCCTCCGGCATGGTGTGGATTCCGGGGGGCTCTTTTTTAATGGGTTCCGATCACCACTACCCGGAGGAGGCACCTGCCCATCGGGTGGAGATTCCGGGCTTCTGGATCGATCGCGCTCCCGTCACCAATACCCAGTTTCAGAAGTTTGTGAAGGCCACGGGCTATCAGACCGTGGCGGAGCGGCCGGCCGATCCGGCGCTCTATCCCGGTGCCCGCGTCGAGCAGCTGGTGCCAGCCTCGATCGTGTTTGTGCCGCCACCGGGGCCGGTGGGCCAGGCCAATCACTACAGCTGGTGGCAGTACATTCCCGGCGCTAACTGGCGTCACCCGGAGGGCCCCGGTAGATCGATCAAGGGACGGGACCAGCACCCGGTGGTGCATATCGCCCTCGCCGATGCCGAGGCCTATGCCGCCTGGGTCGGCAAGCAGCTGCCCAGCGAAGCCGAATGGGAGCGGGCCGCCTGGGGAGGCGATCCGAAGGGTGAGTTTGCCTGGGGGGATGAGCTGCATCCCGGGGGGGTGCCGGTGGCCAACACCTTCCAGGGCGACTTCCCTCATCACAACAGCCGGCTGGATGGCTACGAGCGCACCTCGCCGGTTGGGGCTTTCCCGCCCAACGGCTACGGGCTGGTCGACATGATCGGCAACGTGTGGGAGTGGACCGAGAGCTGGTACGGCCCCCATGGCCAGGCGGTTGCCGAGGTGCAGGACTCTTCGAGCTGCTGTGCGGCGGCTGAAGCGGCCAGCCGGGAGGCCAGCATCGACATCCAGTCACAGCATGGCGCCATGCCCCGCAAGGTGGTGAAGGGGGGCTCCTATCTCTGCGCCCCCAGTTATTGCCGCCGCTACCGCCCCCCGGCGCGCATGGCCCAGGGCATCGATACCGCTACGGGCCATATGGGGTTTCGCTGCGTGGTGAGGCCGGCCGGATCAGCCCCTCAGAGCTGACGGCGGTCGAGGGCTTCAGCCAGGCGGGTTGCGGCGGCGGCCAGTTGGGCCTGGGAATCGGGGGCGGCCACGGCCCGTTCGCCGCGTTTGAGCGCCTCGAGGCTGCGCACGATCAGGAACACCACCAGGGCAATCACCAGGAAATTGATCAGGGCCACGATCACGGCACCAGCTGGCCAGGCACTGATCGCCGACACGTTGGCGGCTTTCAGCGCCGGTGCGAGCAGGGAGGTCATCACCAGGCTGACCAAAGCATCCACCACCTTGCCGAAGGCGCCGCCGATCACCACGGCTACGGCCAGATCCACCACGTTGCCCTGTTGGATGAAGGCCTTGAAGTCGGAGAGGAACGAGGAACGACGTGTCATGGGATTCAGAAGAAGAATTTCAGGCCGATTTCAACACCATTCTGGTAGCTGCTGAAGCCGCTGTCTGGCGTGTCACCATTGTTGTAATCCAGCCCGAGATAGCGCCAGGAGATGTTCAAGTCGGTGCTGTTACCGATGGCGTAACCCAGGCCGATCTGGGCATTGCCCGAAAGATCATCGGTACCGCTGAGGTTGAACCCACCGATGTCGGCGCGGGCGAAAGCCCGCAGGCGCGGCGAGAGAAACACGGTGGCCTGGGTGCCGATCAGGGGCTGCACCCAGGTGCGCCCAAAGCTGCCTTCCCGTTGGAAGCTGATCACATTCCCCACGTCCACCTGGGCTGAGACATCCAGCTGGGCATCGATGATGCGGATCCCGGCGTAGGGGATCACGCTGAATTGACCGGGTTGGCCCACGGCCGTTTCCCGATCGCCGAAGCGGTAGCGCAGGGCTAGGTCGTAGATGCCTTGCACTGCCGTCACTTCGGCCTGCCCGGTGAAGATTCCACGCTGACCTGTGGTGGAGTTGTATTGCCCCAGCTTCACATAGCTCAGATCGGTTAGCAGTCCGATGCGCTCGTTTTCAATGCTGCCCCGAATCGACGTTGCCCACTTCAACTTGGAGAGGACATCCCCGAGACTCAGATCCGTATCCGTGCTGAAGCTTGTGTTTCCCACCGGTACGGTGGTGGTCCCTGTGCTTCGGATCGGCGCAAAGCCATACAGCTCAACCGTGCCGGCCCAGGGGGATGCCGCGCTGGGGGCTGGGGTCTCGGTTGAGGGGGGCTCAGCACTCTCCTGATTGGCCGGCTGAGCCTGCGCCCCCAGATCCAGGCTGCCCAGCAGCACGATGCCGATCAGGGAGGAAATGGCTCTGGCCGGATGCATGGGTTGATCAAGAGGATGGCGCCCATCATCCCGTTTTCGCGTTGCATCTCGATGCCCATTGGACGATTGTTGTTGATTCGCCCATCGGCTCAGGAATGGATCTGCACGTCATGCAAATTCCTGCACGTTTTGCCAATAGTCCAGATGTGAAAAAGGACCTGCCGCAACTGTTGCGACAGGCCCTTGGCGCACTCTGTTCAGGGGAGTGGGCTGGTTCAGACTGAGCCGTAGGCCACCTGGCAGGCGGCATTGAGCAGTTCCGCCTCTGAGGCGTTGCTGGGCTCCTGGCCGTTGATGGTGCCCTGGTTGCAGTTGGCCGTGAGTTGGTAGTCGTTGCCGTCGGCCTGCACCACAAAACTCACCGAATCGCTGCTGGAGGGTTGAACCGTTCCGTAGAGCAGTTGGTAGTTGGTGTTGGGCACCACGATGTAGGAGGTGTGGTCATCCACGGCGTCATCGACGGCGTCATTGATGATCGCTGCGGTGGCCAGGGTGGCCACTCCCCAGGCCGCAGCCCGTGCTCCCCACCAACCCCAGGTCGGGGTTGACCAACCGCCGTACCAGCCGTAGTTCCACGGCCGCGCCACCCCCCAGCCGGGACGGGCCCAGCCTGGGTAGAGGTTGACGTTGTTGAGGTTGACGTTGCGGTTCCAGTTGCGATTCACATCGCGGCTGATGTTGCGGTTGACGTCCCGATTCACATCCCGGTTCAGGCTGCGGTTGCCATCCCGGTTGAGGTCGCGGGTTGCGGGTTTGTCGCGACTGGCCATGCGGTCACCGCTGCCCATCGAGCCGCTGGGGCGAGAGCCTGATGCCGGACGGGTGGCGGCGGCTGGACGGGTCGCTGCTGCGGGGCGCGTCGCTGCTGCCGGGCGATTCAGGGATGGCCCGCCGCCTCCGGCGCTGCCCCCACCGACTTTCGCCTTGTTGCTCCAGCCCCCAGTGGGCTTGGTGGAGCCGCGATCGAAGCTGCCGCCCGCGTTGCTGAAGCCAGTGTGACCGGCCGCTTTGCGGCCGCCACCGCCACCGCCGCCACCTCCCACTCGGGTGGCACCGCCGCCGCCGCCGCCAGCACGTCCACCGCCGCCCCCGGCGCGGGAACCACCACCGCCACCACCGCCCCGTCCGCCGCCGCCGCGGGCGATCAGCTGGGCGGTGCTGCTCTCCAGCCTTGGGGCGTCAAAGGCCAGGGCTACGCCCATGGGCAGGGCCATCACCCCGGCCAACACCAGCCCGAATCCCGCCAGGGAACCATTCAGGGAGTGTTTCATTGGCCAACCCCCTTGCAGCCGTCGTCGTAGCAGGTGAGGTCGACGCGACCATCGGCCCCGAACTGGACTCTGACCAGGTCGCGACCTGCCGTGGCGTCGGGGCGATCCTCCCGCACGCTGTTGAGGTAGTTGGGATTGATGGCGCAGAGATCACGACCGTTGAAGCAGATCGTGTTGGTGGAGAAGCGCGCGGCTGCGGAGTCGAGATTTTTCCAGGTTTTGGTGCTGTCAACCCAGAGGCTCATCCGCACGGGAGCGTCGGTGACGCGCACCGTTTCCACGGTCTTGCCCATGATGTGGCGGTAGAGGGTGGCGTTGCCCTCGTTCACGGCCTCAATGACGCAAGCCTGGGGTGCCCCGCCCTTGACGCTGCATTGGGTGTCGAGCTTGTAGAGCGTGCCCGACTGGGCCAGGGCCGGAGCTGCTGCGAACGCCGTGGCGGCAGCGGCCAGCAGACCGATGCGGCTGCACAGAGTGTTGCGGTTCAACATGAATGGGTAATCCCCAACGATTGGTGGGAAACAACTGCATCGTGGCCACGGCACACGTCTTTGGCAGCAGGCTGTTGCGCAGGGCTACAAATGGCGATTCCTGGCCCCACTTTTGCTCTTGGAAGTTGCCTGGCAAGAAATAGTTTCCAAAAAACGAAGCGCCACCCACCCAGGCCACCCGCCCGGGTCAGCAGGCTTTCAATTGACAGTTGTTATTGAGAATCGCTTGCAAAAGGGCGCGATCTTGTTTAGGTTGCGAGTCATTCGCAATAAGCCCGCCGCTGCGGCCATGAGTTTTCGTTTTCTCCCTGACGCCCCCGCCGCTGCGGTGCGCATGCCGGTCGGCCAGACCGTGCTGCTCGAATCCAGCCTGCGGCCCAGGGGCCGCTGCATCGAGGTGCTCGATGGGGTGGCCCGTGTGTATTGCCCCTGCGAGGAGACGGAGGGGATGACCCTGGCGTTTCTGCAGGCCGGCGACCAGCTCCGCACCGATCGCCTTTGCAGTGAGGGCATCTGCGTGGAGGCGCTGACTCCCCTGAGCTTTCGCAGCGACGCCGAACCCCGCCAGGGGGAGGGCTTTGATGCGGTGAACGAGTGGACCTTGCAACTGCTGCGGATCCGCCACCTCGGCAGCGCCGAGCAGCGGCTCCATGCCCTGTTCGGGCTGCTGGTGCGCCGGTTGGGGCGTCGCTGCGGCAGCTGGTGTGATCTGCCCTTTCGCCTCACCCACGAGCGAATCGGCGAATTGATCGGCACCACCCGGGTCACCACCACCCGGTTGATCTCCCGCATCCGTCAGGCCCAGCTGATTGAGGCCCCCGTGGGCGAAGCCGGCATGCGCCTGGCGCCGGAGCTGATCGAAACTGCCCCCCTGGCTGCGGCTTGAGCTCTGCTGTCCCTAGTCGCCCTGCTCGAGGCTGGGCACCAGGGCGAAGGCGGCGATCAGGCCAAACAGCATGATCAGCAGGGCCGGGGCCATCGCGGCTCCCACCCGCTCATCACTGGCGTACTGGAACACCCGCACCGCCAGGGTGTCGAAATCGAAGGGGCGCAGCGCCAGGGTGATCGGCAGCTCCTTCACCACATCCACAAACACCAGCAGGGAGCCCACCAGCAGCGGGCCTTTGAGCAGGGGCAGGTGAATGCGGCGCAGCACCCCTTGCCAATCGCAACCCAGGCTGGTGGCCGTTTCGTCGATGCTGGGCGGGATCCGCTCCAGCGCGGCATCGAGCCCCTGTTTGGACACGGCGATGAAGCGATCGCCGTAGCCCCAGAGCAGCAGCAGCACCGGGCTGAACCCCAGCGGGGCGCCCAACAGGATCAGTCCCAGCGCCAGCACGCTGCCGGGAATCGCGTAGCCGAGACCGGCCAGGAAGCTCAGCTGTCGCACCAGCGGTTGGGGGCTCCAGCGCCGGGAGATGGCCAGGAGCAGGGCCCCCAGGCCGGTGACGGCGGTGGCTAGCAGGGCCAGTCCCAGACTGCGGCTGGCCAGTTGGCCCAGTTCGGCCATGGATTCGGCCTCAAGCCCCTGCCAGCCCTCCTGGATCCAGAGCAGGGGGATTGCCACCGCGCCCAGCGGTGGGACGGCACACAGGAGTTGGGCGAGCGTCGCGCGCCAGCCGGTTAAGGGCCAGACGTGCCCACCACCGCGGCTGCCATCGAGATTCCAGCGGCGGCTGCGTTGGCGCAGCAGGCGCTCGGTGGCGATCAGCACGGCCACGATCGCCAGGGCCACCAGCGAGAGCAGGGCCGCACCCTGGGGGTCGCCATCCACCTGCCAGCGGTCGAGGATTCCAGCCGAGAGGCTGGGGACCCCCAGTAGACGGACGGCGCCCAATTCATTCACCACCTCCATGGCGCTGAGGGCAACGCCGGCTCCGATCGACGGCAAGGCGATCGGCAGGGCCACCCGGAAGAAGCTGCTCCAGGGACCCACCCCAAGGCTGCGGCTGGCTTCCAGCAGTCGCCGGCCACTCACGGAGAAGCTTTCGGTGCTCAGCAGAAAGACGTAGCTGTAATTGGCCAGGGTGAGCAGCACAATCGCCCATCCCAGGCCGTGAATGCGCAGGCCTCGATGGCTGGCCCAGTCGATCAGGCTGGCGGCCAGCAGGTAAGCCGGAAACGCCATCGGCACCAGCTGGGCAATGCGGAGCCAGCGGCGGCCTGGGAAGCGGCAGACCGCCGTGAGCCAGCCAATCGCCGTGCCCAAAACCGCGCCGAGCAACCCTTCACCGGCCACCAGCAGCAGGGTGCCCTGCACCTGCTTGGCCCCATCGAATCCGAGCCCGAGGGGTGCGTCACCACTGCCGATCAGGGCGTCCTTCAGCAGGGCGACCAGGGGCAACAGGGCGAGCCCGCAGGCCACCAAGACGGCCACCACAAGTCCGGTGCGGCTGCTGGAGCCCAACGGACGATGGGATGACGCGCCTTCGGGCGTGGAGGGTGTCAACGCTCTGCGCGCTCGCTACTCCCAGCCAGCCTCGCTCATCAATTGCACGGCCTCGCGGTTGCGCCGACCCATCTGCTCGATGGACACCGGGGTGGCCTTGAAGGTGCCGAAGGCCTTGAGGGTGGGGTTGTTGCCCCAGCCCTTGAGGGGGTACTCGTTGTTGGCGGCGGCAAAGCCCTCGCCGGAGCTGGGAGAGGCCAGGAATTCCAGCAGGCGGCGCGCTGCTTCCGGATTGCGGGCGCTGCGGGTCACTCCGCCGGCGGTGACGTTGACGTGGGTGGGGGTGGGCCACACCACGCGCA
>NZ_JAGQBE010000051.1 GCF_024345475.1 Cyanobium sp. T1B-Tous | reverse complement strand
CAATCCCAGGGTGAGCCAGGCCAGTTCGGCGGTGAAGATCACCACCGCCCAGGGATGGCCCCAGAGCTTCCAGGTCACCAGGCTGGCGATGCACCCCATTGGGATGCACCAACCCGTTCGCCAGAGCAGCAGCGCCAGGATTGGCAAGGTGGAGCCCAGCAGCACCTGAATGCCGTAGAAGAGCGGCAGGGGCTGGAAGTTGAGCAGCACCGCCACTCCCGTGAACAGGGCCAGTACAAGGGCCTGCTGGCGGGAGGGTGGGGCCGCGGAGGGCGATGGGATCGGGACCATGGCCGCAAGGTAGGGGTAGGGCGCTGGCGTTGACCCAACTATGAAGTTTTCGGGACCATGCTTGGTTGGCTGGCTGCCGCTGTGTGCAGTGCAACTACCCTGACGACTCGCAATCTTGATGACCCTGATCTCGCTTCATTGGCGATTCCTGCGCCATCGCCAGGTTGGGGCCTGGCTGGCCATGGGACTGCTGAGCCTGTCGGGCTGCATGCCGAGGCCCCTTGAGGTGAGCGTGCCCGTCTCGAGTTGGCCGGGCTATGAGTATTTTTTTCTAGCCCAGCAGAAGGGACTGGCGGCGCGCCACAACCTGAAGCTCACCACAGCCCAGTTTTCCGATCCCCAGGAGATCGTGCACGCCTATCTGCGTGGTGAGATCCCGATCGCCCAGCTCACCACCGTCGAACTGGTGGACATCTGTGGACGGGCTCCCGAGCGGTGTCCGGAGGTGGTGCTGATTCTGGATGAGTCCCGGGGGGCCGATCTCCTCGCGGCCCGTCGAGACGTGGGGTCTGTCAAAGCCTTGGCGGGTAAGACCATCGGCATGACCTTCTCCACGCTTGGTCCTTATTTTGTGAGCCGGGCGTTGCAGCGCTCCGGGCTGACGTTGGATCAGGTGGTGATTCGGAATATGCGTCTGGCGGAGATGCCCGAGGCCCTCGCCAAGGGCCATGTGGACGCGGTGGCATTTTTCCCGCCTTTCAGCGACGCTGCGCTCCGGGCTGGACACTCCAGAGTGCTCTTTGACAGCCGTCAGACTCCAGGTGAAATTTTTGACGTGCTTGTGGTCGATCCTGCCTATCTCAAGCAGCACTTTGCTGAGATGACAAAGTTGCTCAAAACCTGGCAGGATGCCCATCGTTACGCCCAACTTCATTCCCGTGAGGCCGCGGCACTGATGGCGCGGCGCCAGAATGTGAGCGTGGAAGAATTTCAAGCGGCTGAACGGGGATTGGTTTACTTTTCCCTGGTAGAGCAAAGGGCCTTGTTGGCTCCTGGTGGGCTGATGGAACGCAACCTCAAGGCCGTCCAGCAGGTTCAGCAACAGCTGAAGCTGGTGCGCCCCGATGCCCCCCTGCCGCAGGTGAACGCCCGAGTGGTGCAGGAGGCAGGGCGGTGACTCGCTGGCGCTGGCCCCCTCGAAAGCAAGGTCTGGCCTGGTTGGCGGGTTTGGTCCTCGTGGCGGCAGGGGTGGGGGCTTGGCGTTTGCTGCGGCAGGCCCCCCGCGTATCGGTCGCCATCACCAGCTGGCCGGGTTATGAGTCGTTTTACCTGGCGGAGCAGCGGCGTCTGGGCCCGCGCTTCGGCCTGGATCTGCGGGTGCAGCAGTACAGCTCCCTGGATGATCAGCGTGCTGCCTACGGACGTGGTGATGTGGAGGTCATTGCCACCACGATTCCCGATGCGATCGCTATCTGCCAGGAGACCCCCAGTCGTTGCCCCCAGTTGATCCTGGTGCTGGATCAATCAGCTGGAGCTGATGTGCTGGTGAGTCGGCAGGAGATCACCAACGTGCGCGAGTTGGTGGGTCAACGGGTGGGTCTGGAGCGTGCTGTTTTGAGTGAATACCTCCTGCTTCGGGCGCTGGAAACCGAGCGGCTTGGCCTGGATCAGGTGCGCCTCGTTCATGAAGGCCCCCAGGGCCTGGTGGCGGCCTTCAAGCGGGGGGATCTGGCCGCGGTGGTGACCTATCCCCCCCATGCCAACCCGTTGCGGGCCGATCCGCGCTATCGGGTGCTGTTCAGTTCCCTCCAAATTCCCGGGGAGGTGCTCGATGTGTTGGCGGTGAATCCTGCCTTTGCCCAGCGCCATCCCGACCAGCTGCGGAATTTGGTGCGCACCTGGTGGGCGTCCCGTGCCTTGGTTCAGGCCGAGCCGGTGGCGTCCCAGACGCTGATGGCCCAACGAGAGCAGGTGAGCCTGGCCGCCTTTCTGGAGTCGGAGCGCCGGATTCAGTATCCGGGCCCTGACGACCAGCAGCGCCTGCTGGGCCCGAACGGAGCGGTGTCCCAGGTGGTGTCTCGCATGGCTGCGCACATGGTTGCCGCCCGCCGGATTCAGCCTGAGGAGCCCCTCCCCAAGCCCAGTCCTGCCTTTCTGGTTCAGCCCTGAGGGGCTGTGATGGCGATTTCCTAAGAGTTGACGCATCGGCCGAACTGGCTTTTGTGGACCCTCTAGATTTCCTTCATCTTTTTCGAGTGCACTAGCCAATATCACCCTTCTTTTGGCCATTGCGCTGGTCCCACGCCGATTGCTTTTCATCCCTGAGCTGATGATCCTCTTGTCTCAACCTTTGTTGCTGGAATCCAGCCTGTGCCTGGGGCCCGTTGGCTGAAGAGTCCCTGCTGAAGGGCCGGGTCAACAAGCAACTCTGGTTGCTGGTGGCCTTCACAGGTGCCACGGGCTCAGCCCTGATGGCGCTCCTGGCCGGGGCCCTGGTGCTCTCCACCAACGCCAACGAACAGCTACGCAATGCGACCAACCTGGAACGGTCCCTGAGTGAGGGGATGACCAGTTATCGGCCGCTGCATGATTTGCATCGTCAGCTGCAGCGGGCGGCGTCGAACCAGGCTCTTGAGAGTGCGCTGGTGGTGGATCGACGGGGGGTGGTGCTGGCGGCCTCCGATAGTGCCTTGGTGAGCATGCCCCTGCAGCACGTGCTGCAGTTGCCGGCTGAGCAGCCCCTCAAGGCGATCTTTGCGGATTGCCCCGCTCAAGCCGGGGTGGTGGCCTGCCTCAACCAAGACAGGCGTGTCTTTCTGGGCCCCTTGCCCTGGCTAGGGGGGGATGCCCTGGTCACGATGCGTCAGTTTCCATTGGCTTTGGAGGGGTTGGGCCGTTTTGGGGACCGCGCCACCCTGATCACCGTCATCGATCTGCGGCCCCAGCGCGACCAGGCCCTCAACTTCGTGTTGCTGGTGTTCGCGGCCGGCACCTTGCCCCTGATTTTTGGGTGTCTGGGCCTGCTGCTGCTGGTGCGGCGCAAGCTCTTGCCGGAGCTGCTCAACCTGGCCCAGATTGATGCGCTCTCGGGCATCTTCAACCGCCGCACCTTTCTGGAAACGGCCCGGGAAGTGTTGGCGAAGGCCGAGCGGGTTGGGGTGCCTTGCTCGCTGGCGGTGGTGGATGTGGACCACTTCAAGACCATCAACGACCAGAACGGCCATGAGGTGGGCGATCAGGTGATCCGCCACGTGTCCCAGTTTCTCGCTGGGGTGGGCCGCAGCAACGACCTGGTGGGCCGCCTGGGGGGCGATGAGTTCATCATTCTTCTCCAGAACCCCAGCGCTAAGGCCGTTCAGATGCTGGAGCGCACCCGCCAGCAGCTGCAGGTGACCCCCCTGCGCAAGGTGGAGGGAGGGGTAGTGGAGATCGAGTTGTCGGTGGGTGTGGCCTCCACGGCTGGGGCCAGCGGCTACAACCTGGAGGCCCTGATGGGGGCCGCCGATGCTGCCCTCTATGTGGCCAAGGACCGGGGCCGCCACCAGGTGGTGTGCCTGGAGCTGGAGTCCCCAGGAAAGGGTCCAGCTGAAGACGGCTGGACCGTGCGGATGGGCTGAGCCTCCGGTTCAGACGGGATCAAGCACCACGGCCGGCTCCTGGATGTCGGCCTCAATGCTCCAGTCCAAGGCGCTCTCCACACCGCTGGGCCCTGAGAAGCTGCCCGTGATCGCGGCGGTGAGTTCCGGCTTCGAGGAGGTGGCCAGGGTGATGTAGCGATCGTCCACCACCCCCATGCCGCTGGGGTCGAAGCCCCGCCAGCCCGCCCCGGGCAGATACACCTCCGCCCAGGCGTGCAGGTCGTAGCGCTCGGGCTTGGGTTCCACCAGGTGGTAGCCGCTCACGAAGCGGGCCGGTAGCCCCACGCAGCGGCAGGCCTCCACCATCAGCATGGCCAGGTCGCGGCAGGAGCCCACCCGCTCCTTGAGGGTGCGGCCGGCGGGCCAGGCGGGGCCCACGTGGCGCTGGGTGTACTTCACCCGGTCCTGGATCATTTCCACCAGCTGCTGCAGGAACATCAGGGCCCGTTGGTCGCTGCCCATCAGCGCTTCCTGGGCCATGTCCACGGCGGCGGGGTCGTGTTGGCCATTGGGCAGCCAGCCCTCCAGGCTGCCGGCCAGGTCGCCGTTGAGGTGACCCACCGGATAGGGGAGCAGGGGTTCGTTGTCCTCCAGGCAGGCCCGCAGCAGGGGGGCGGTCTCCGTTTCCACCAGGCTGCTGGCCCGCACCAGAAAGGCATCCGTGGCACCACTGAAGCGGGCGCGGAGGATCTCATCGCCACTGGCGGCTACCAGGGGGTACAGCCGGCCCGGTTCCGGCGTGATCGCCAGCTGGAAGTCCAGCAGGCGCTGGAATCCGTGGCCCCGGGGCTTCAGGCAGAAGCGGTGGGGCCCCAGCAACACGGGGGCGCTGTACCGGTAGGTGAAGGTGTGGATTACGCGGGCACGCATGCGGGCTCGGCGATGAAGTAGCGCTGCTCGATCAGATCATGGAGCCGGTTGAGGTCGCTTTGCAGGTCGTCAATCGATTCGTGTAATCCTCCGGCGATCAGCTCGTCGATGCGGGTGTAGCTCCAGCGGGCCAGGGTGAGCCCACTGAGGCATTCGAGATCATCGGGAGCTCCCGGCACCGCCTGGCCCCGCACGATGCGCAGGGTTTCGTGGATGCGCTCCAGGCAGTAGCGCACCGACCGCGGAAAGATCGGGTCGAGTAGCAGGAAGGAGGCCACGGCTTTGGGTTCGATCGCCTGCTGGCGTGACTGACGGAACATCTGGTAGGCCCCGGCGCTGCGCAGCAGGGAAATCCACTGCAGTTCATCCAGCACGCCGCCCACCTCGTCCGGGGAGGGCAGCAGCAGGAAGTACTTCACATCCAGGATGCGGGTGGTTTTTTCCGCCCGTTCCAGCACCCGGCCCAGGCGGCTGAACTGCCAGGAGAGGTCGCGGCTGAGGGTGGCATCGGTGATGCCATAGAACAGCTGGCAGGCCCGGCGGATGTCCCGAAGCTGCTCCTGGGGTGGCTGCCGCCAAAAGCCCTCGTTGTCGAGCAGGGTCCAATAGATGTCGTTGAGCTGCTCCCACATCTCTGTGGTGATCACCTCGCGGATCTGGCGGGCGTTTTCCCGGGCGATGGCGATGCAGTTCACCACGCTGTTGGGATTGGCTTCGGCCCGCACCAGAAACTCCACCACTTGTTCGGGGCCACCGTCTGGATAGAGGCGATCGAACAGTTCCCGATCGCCGCTGGCGTCGATCAGGGGCAGCCAGGGCTCGGCGCTGCCCGGGGGGCAGTCGAGGGCCATGGCCTCGCTCACCTCCACGAAGCGCGAGATGTTCTCGGCCCGCTCCACGTAGCGGTTGATCCAGTAGAGCGAATCGGCAACACGGCTCAGCATGGAACCTCCTGCCGTGCGGCGCCGGTCTCCTCGGTTTCACTCACGATCCAGGTGTCCTTGCAGCCGCCGCCCTGGGAGGAGTTCACCACCAGGGAGCCGCGGCGCAGGGCCACCCGGGTGAGGCCGCCCGGGCTCACCCAGGCCCCCTTGCCGCGCAGCACGTAGGGGCGCAGGTCCACGTGGCAGGGGAACAGCTCGCCCTCGCTCAGGGAGGGCACGGTGGAGAGTTCCAGGGTGGGCTGGGCGATGTAGTTGCGCGGATCGGCCTGGATCTTGGCGGCAAACTCGGCGATCTCCTCACGGCTGGCGTGGGGGCCGATCAACATCCCGTAGCCGCCGGCTTCCGCCACCGCCTTCACCACCAGCTCACCCAGGTGGGCCAGCACGTAGGCCTGGTCATCGGGCCGAGCGCACAGGTAGGTGGGCACGTTTTCGATGATCGGCTCTTCGCCCAGGTAGTAGCGGATCATGTCCGGCACATAGGCGTAGATCAACTTGTCGTCGGCCACACCGGTGCCGGGGGCGTTGGCGATCGCCACCCGGCCGGCCCGGTAGGCCGCCATCAGGCCCCGCACCCCCAGCATGGAATCGCTGCGGAACACGGCTGGATCGAGGAAGTCGTCGTCGATGCGCCGATAGATCACATCCACGGGCTCCAGGCCGGCGGTGCTGCGCATCCACACCCGGTCGTCCTGGCACACCAGATCGCGGCCCTCCACCAGCTGGATGCCCATCTGCTGGGCCAGGTAGCTGTGCTCGAAATAGGCGCTGTTGAACACCCCGGGGGTGAGCAGCACCACCTTCGGGGTGTCGGTCCAGGGGGCCAGCTCCCGCAGGGTCTGCAGCAGGTGGGAGGGGTAGTCGTCGATCGGCTGCACCGTGCGCCCCGAGAACAGGCTCGGGAACATGCGCTTCATCACCCGGCGGTTTTCGAGGAAGTAGGCCACCCCTGAGGGGCAGCGCAGGTTGTCCTCCAGCACCCGCCAGGTGCCCTGGCCGTCGCGCACCAGGTCGAGGCCGGAGATGTGGCACCAGCGACCCAGCGGCGGTTCGAAGCCCTGTAGCTGGGGGCGCCAGCCCTGGGAGCTTTCCACGTCTTCGCGGGGGATCACCCCGTCGTTCAGGATCCGCTGGGGGCCGTAGACGTCGGCGAGGAAGAGATCAATCGCTTCCAGCCGCTGAAACAGACCGTCCTCCAGCCGTTGCCAGTCCCCGCTGCTGATCAGCCGGGGCAGGGGATCGAAGGGCAGGATCCGTTCGCCTCCCTGGCTGCCGGAGCCGTTGAGGCGGAAGGTGGCCCCCAGTCGCCGGAGTAACACGCCGGCAGCCGCGTGGTTGCGGTTGAGTTCATCGAGGCCCAGGTGGCCCAGGGACGAGAGCAGGGGGCGCAGGGCTGTGCGGGGCACATCCACCGCGCTGAAGTACTCGTCGTAGCCCCGATTGGGGCGGTACTCGGTAAACATGTTCCACCGCTGCGCTGGCTGGATCATGTCCACCAGGGGTGCCCCTCGCCGGTGTGGGTTGATACGGAAGAGCAGCTCGAAGTCTTGGCAGGCCCTGGTTTTCGCGCTTAAGTTTGGATTGCGGCAATCTGCGGCGCTCCTGGATGCCCAGCCATCTCCCTAATCTTTCGGGTGATGTGCCCAGGCAACAGGGGAGCACCTGGGTCGATCCCTATGGGGCCGAGCTCGGGCTGTTTGAGGCGGAAACGATCCTCACCTCGGCCCAAGACCTGGAGACCCTTGGCCCTCCGGAGGGCCAACGGCGCCACGAACGGCTGGTGGCCCCGCCCTGCAGGCCGGTGCCGATCCAGCTGTTGCAGCCGGACGGCGCTCCTCGCACCGAATGGTTCTATGCCGACATCCTCGACATCAGCCTGGGGGGCCTCTGCTTGTTGATCACCGAGAGCCACACCATTGAGGTGGGCCAGAGCGTGCTGGTGGACTTCAAGGCCCATCGCACCAGCGATCTGCACCGGGTGCCTGGGCTGGTGCGCTGGTTTGTGCGCTCCGGCACTGTCACCACGATGGGCCTCGGGTTTGCCGATCCGCTCCGTGATCTCCCCGAGCTCCTGCCGGAGCGCCGTACCCGGCTGCGCAATCCCAACGAAGAGCCCAAGACCTAGAGCAGGCTTTACAGCAGGAAGTAGCGCTGGGCCATGGGCAGCACCTCGGCCGGTTCGCACGTAAGCAGTTCGCCGTCGGCAAACACCTCGTAGGTCTGGGGGTCTACCTCCACCTTGGGGAGGGCCGCGTTGTTGCGCATCTGGGCCTTGCCGATGCTGCGGGTGTTCACCACGGGCACGCAGGCTCGCCTCAGCCCCAGCTGGCGGGGCAGGTCGGCATCGAGGGCCGCCTGGCTGATGAAGGTGAGGCAGCTGGGGGCCAGGGCCGCTCCGTAGGCCGCAAACATCGGCCGGCCGTGCACCGGCCCGGGGGTGGGGATCGAGGCGTTGGCATCGCCCATCTGGGCCCACACGATCGAGCCGCCCTTGATCACCAGCTCCGGCTTGACGCCGAAGAAGCCCGGCTTCCACACCACCAGATCGGCCAGCTTGCCCACCTCCACCGAGCCCACCTGGCTGTCCAGGCCATGGGCGATGGCGGGATTGATGGTCACCTTGGCGATGTAGCGCTTCAGGCGGGTGTTGTCGTTGCGGCTGCTGTCTTCTGGCAGGGCACCGCGCTGCACCTTCATCTTGTGGGCGGTCTGGAAGGTGCGGATGATCACCTCGCCCACCCGGCCCATGGCCTGGGAATCGCTGGCGATGATGGAGAAGGCGCCGATGTCGTGGAGGATGTCCTCGGCGGCGATGGTTTCGCGGCGGATGCGCGATTCGGCAAAGGCCACGTCTTCCGGGATGCGCGGATCCAGGTGGTGGCACACCATCAGCATGTCGAGGTGTTCCTCGAGCGTGTTGCGGGTGTAGGGGCGGGTGGGGTTGGTGCTGCTGGGCAGCACGTTGGTCTCGCCGCAGATCTTGATGATGTCGGGGGCGTGGCCGCCGCCTGCCCCCTCGGTGTGGAAGGTGTGGATGGTGCGGCCGCCGATGGCGCGGATCGTGTCCTCCACGAAGCCCGCCTCGTTGAGGGTGTCGGAGTGGATGCACACCTGCACGTCGAAGCGATCCGCCACCGTGAGGCAGCAGTCGATGGCGGCGGGGGTGGTGCCCCAGTCTTCGTGGAGCTTGAGGCCGCAGGCGCCGGCACGGATCTGCTCCTCGATCGCCTCAGGGGTGCTGGCGTTGCCCTTGGCGTAGAAACCCAGATTCACCGGCAGGCCTTCGGCGGCCTGGAGCATGCGGGCCAGGTGGAAGGCGCCGGGGGTGCAGGTGGTGGCATTGGTGCCGGTGGCCGGGCCAGTGCCGCCCCCCAGCAGGGTGGTGACGCCACTGGCCAGGGCCGTTTCGATCTGCTGGGGGCAGATGAAGTGGATGTGGGTGTCGATGGCACCGGCGGTCACGATGTGGCCCTCCCCGGCGATGGCCTCGGTGCCCGGGCCCACCACGATGTCGACGCCGGCCTGGGTGTCGGGGTTGCCCGCCTTGCCGATGGCACAGATGCGGCCATCGCGGAGGCCGATATCCGCCTTCACGATCCCCCACCAATCCAGGATCAGGGCATTGGTGATCACCGTGTCCACGGCGCCCTCGGCGCGGGGGGTCTGGGCCTGGCCCATGCCATCGCGGATCACCTTGCCGCCGCCGAACTTCACCTCATCGCCGTAGCTGGTGAAGTCGCGCTCCACCTCCAGGATCAAGTCCGTGTCGGCCAGTCGCAGCCGGTCGCCGGTGGTGGGGCCGTAGGTCTCGGCGTAGGCGCGGCGGGAGATGCGGTAGGGCATGGGGCTGGGGGTGCGGGGGTCGCGTCAATCCAGGGGGCCGTTGACCAGGCCGTTGAAACCGAACACCCGCCGGGCTCCGGCGAAGGGCACCAGGTTCACGCTGCGGCTGTCGCCGGGCTCGAAGCGGATCGCCGTGCCGGCGGGGATGTCGAGCCGCAGGCCCCGGGCCGCCTCCCGCTCGAACTGGAGGGCGCCGTTGGCCTCGAAGAAGTGGAAGTGGGAGCCCACCTGCACGGGCCGATCGCCCGTGTTGGCCACCAGCAGGGTGGTGACGGGCCGGCCCGCATTGAGCTCCAGCTCGCCGGGTTCGGGGATCAGTTCGCCGGGGATCAGGGGGGCCATGGCAGGGCGTTCAGCGGATCGGGTCGTGGAGGGTGACGAGCTTGGTGCCATCGGGGAACACCGCCTCGATCTGCACCTCCTGCACCAGTTCCGGCACCCCCTCCATCACTTGGTCGCGGCTGAGCCAGGTGCTGCCTTCGCCCATCAGCTCGGCCACGGTTTTGCCATCGCGGGCGCCTTCGATCACCAGAAAGCTCAGCCAGGCCACGGCCTCGGGGTGATTGAGCTTGACGCCCCGGTTGAGGCGCCGCTCCGCCAGCAGGGCGGCGGTGACGATCAGCAGCTTGTCCTTTTCCTGGGGGGTGAGATGCATGGCCCAACTCTGGCAGTGGCCCCGCTCGATTCAGGGTTCAGCCTGAACCACCCCGTCCAGGGGCTGTTCCTGAAAGGGCCACACCCGGGGCAGGGCCGGCGGCGGCAGCCCCTGGACGGCCCGGATCCGGGCCCACAGCCGGGTGAACCAGAAGCGTGCCGCCTGGCTGGAAGGCCCCCGGTAGCGGGCGATCAGACCCTGCTCCAGGGCGCCGCACCCCATCGTGCCCTCCAGGCCCTGGCGATCACGGCGGCCATCGGCCAGCAGCTCCGCCAGGGCCTCCCCCGCCAGGGGGGCCGGCGCGGCCCACACCAGGGTGCCCAGCACCGCTTCGCCGGCCATGCCGTGTTCGGTTGCCAGGTTGGCGGCGCTGATTTCCAGGGGGTCCACCAACTCCCAGCGGGGGATTCCCGGGCCCAGTCGACGGATGCGCAGCCGGGAGCGCCAGCAGCCCCGCCCCAGGGTTTCGCCCGCAGCACTGCGGCCCAGCCGCACCACGTCCATGCCCAGCCAGCTGGCCCCGGCCGCGAGCTCCACCTCCACGCTCTGCTCCAGCAGGCCATCGGCAAACAGCACCACCTCCTGGGGCAGCCATTCCAGGTTGCTCTGGGACGCCAGGCTGAAGTGCAGGCTCTGGCGAGCCCACTGCCCCTCCGGTGCCAGTCGGGAGCGCCCCACCGTGCCGTACACCTTCTGGGCCGCGACGCTGGTGAGCAGGGCCCGGCTGCCGGCCTCCAGGCTGGCGCGCACCGTGAGCTGGTCGCCCCCCACGAGCCCGCCGGCGGTGTGGAGCAGGGGCAGTTCGCAGCGGCCATCGGAGTGCTGGCTGGCCCGTTGCAGCTTCAGCGGTGCCGTGGCGCTGCCCTGGTAAACCGTGCCCGCCGGCGTCCCAGGGCCCCGGTCAGGGATGTGGAAACGCAGCGAGGCCTGGGCGTGCCAGCGGCCGGGGATGTCGTTCAACGGGATGACTGCGGAACCCTGCACCGGCCATGCTGAGCAATCCCCATGGTGCCTCCAGCGATGGCCAGCTCCGAGCCTGCTGCCCAGCCTTTGGTGCTGTGTTGCCGTGGCTTGGCGGCCCCTGTCGCCGGCGGGCCGGCCTGGGTGTTGTCGCTGACGGCTGAGGAGCGCACCCGGCTGCGGGGGCGCTGCCGCACGCGCTGTGGTCGGGAGCTGGTGCTGCAGCTGCCCCGGGGCCGGGCCCTGGAGCCCGGGGAATGGTTGGCGGAGCAGCCCGGGGAGGCGGCCGTGGTGCAGGTGCAGGCGGCGCCGGAGGCCCTGCTTCAGGTGCGCAGTGGCGACTCCCTGGCCCTGCTGGAGGCCGCTTACCACCTCGGCAACCGCCACGTCGCCCTGGAAATCCACTCCGGTGAGCTGCGCTTGCTCCAGGATCCGGTGCTGGCCCATCTGCTGGAGCATCGGGGTTTGCAGGTGGTGCCACTCCAGGCCCCCTTCCAGCCCGAATCCGGTGCCTATGGCTCTGCCCACAGCCATCACCATCACCATGACCACTAGCCGGCTGCGGCTGTTTCAGCTGGTGAGCCCGGCCCTGCCGGTGGGGGCTTTCAGCTATTCGGAGGGGTTGGAGGTGCTGGTGCAGCAGGGCCTGCTGGCCGATGGCCCCGCCGTGGCGGCCTGGCTCGAGGCCGAGCTGCGCCGCGGCGCCCTGGCCGTGGAGGCGGCCAGCCTGCCCCGGTTGCTGGTGGCCCAGGAGGCCGAACTGCGCGAGCGCGATGGCTGGCTGTTGGCCCTGCGGGAGGCGCCGGAGGTGCGCGCCCAGCAACGCCAGATGGGGGGATCGCTGCTGCGGCTGCTGCTGGATCTGGGCTTTGCCCCACCCGCCCTGGATCTGGCCTGGCCGGCGGCCTTTGCCCTGGCGGGCCGTGCCCTGGAGATCCCGGCGCCAGAGCTGGTGGAGGCTTACCTCTACGGCTGGGTGGCCAACCAGCTCAGTGCGGCGGTGCGGCTGGTGCCCCTGGGGTCAACGGAGGCCCAGCGGCTGCAACTCACCCTGGCGCCGTTGATCGCCGAGCGGGCTAACGCGCTGGTGGGTGCCGATCCGGATCAGCTCTGGAGCGGGGGGGTGGGGTCGGGCCTGGCCCAGTTGCGCCACGCCGAGCTCTACTCCAGGCTGTTTCGCAGTTGAGCGCCGGGGATGAGCAAGCTGCGGGTGGGCGTGGCCGGGCCGGTGGGCTCGGGCAAGACGGCCCTGGTGGAGGCCCTCTGCCGCAGCCTGCGTGAGCGGCTCCAGCTGGCCGTGGTGACCAACGACATCTACACCCAGGAGGACGCCCAGTTCCTCACCCGCGCCGGCGCCCTGGCGCCCGAGCGGATCCGCGGCGTGGAAACCGGGGGCTGCCCCCATACGGCCATCCGCGAAGACTGCTCGATCAACCGGGCCGCGGTGGCGGAGCTGGAGGCCGCCTTCCCGGACCTGGATCTGGTGCTGGTGGAGAGCGGCGGCGACAACCTGGCCGCCAGTTTCAGCCCGGAGTTGGTGGACCTCTGCATCTATGTGATCGATGTGGCCGCCGGCGACAAAATCCCGCGCAAGGGCGGGCCTGGCATCACCCGCTCCGACCTGCTGGTGATCAACAAGATCGACCTGGCTCCGATGGTGGGAGCCAGCCTGGAGGTGATGCAGCGGGACACCGAGCGGATGCGTCCGGGGCGCCCCTGGTGTTTCACCAACATCCGCACCGGTGAGGGGCTCGAGGCGGTGGAGGCGTTTCTGCTGGCCCAGTTGCCCGCCATTGGTAGCTCTTGAACAGGCGTGACTGGTTCTGCTGTGGTATCAGTGCTTGGAAGCCTTCTTCCCCTGTAGCGCCGGTTGCTGGTGTGATGTCTTCCCCCGTTCTGACTGCCTCCAGACGTCTGCTGGGCTCGTTGGGTTCGGCAGGGTTGTTGCTGGGAGCCCTGGGTTGCGGCACAGGCCCATCCACGCTCACCGTGCCGGTGAGCAGTTGGCCGGGGTATGAATACTTTCCTCTGGCGAAGGAACGGGGGCTCGATCAACGTCATGGGTTGACGCTCAACCTCAAGACCTACACGAATCCCCAAGACATCGTTCACGCCTATCTGCGCGGTGAACTGAAGGTGGCCCAGCTCACCACCGTGGAGGCGGTGGATCTCTGTTACCGGGTGCCGAAGCGCTGCCCGGTTGTGGTGCTGGTGCTCGATGAGTCCCGCGGCGCTGATCAGGTGGTGGTCAACCGGTCTCTGGGTTCGATTGCCCAGCTCCGGGCCAGGCCGGTGGCCATCACCCCCTCCACCCTGGGGCCGTTTGTGCTGAGCCAGGCCCTGGCCCGCCACGGGCTCAGTCTTGCCGATGTGGAGTTGCGACCCATGCCCCTGGAAGCCATGCCCCAGGCACTCGCCCAGGGGGAGGTGGCCGCGGCGGCCCTGTTCCCCCCGTTCTCCGATCAGGCGGTGGCCACGGGCAAGGTGCACCCCCTGTTCACCAGCCGCGAAATCCCAGGCCAGATCTTCGACATCCTGGTGGTGGATCCGGAATTCCTGGCCGCCCAGCGACCGGCGGTCACGCGCCTGTTGCAGGTTTGGCAGGCGGCCCATCAGGACGCGGATGCCAACCCCGACTCCGCCATTGCCGTGATGTCCCGTAGGGAGGGTGTCACCGAACAGGCTTTTCGGGAGTCGCTCAAGGGTTTGGTGTTCCTGCCGTTGGGAGGTCAGGAGCCCCTGTTGGCCCCCGGGGGGACCCTGCCCCGCAACATCCGCACCGTTCGAGATGTGCAGGCCCAGTTGGGACTGGTGCCGGATACGGCGCCTCTCCCTCCCGTCGATGGCACGGTCATTCGCCAGGCGCTGGATCGGCGGCCGTGACGCCGTGGCGTCCGTGGTCGCGCTTGCGGCTGTAGAGCGCCCGGTCGGCCCGTTCAACGAGCTGCCGTTCGCTGTGCTCGGGTTGCGGAATTGCACTGGCCACGCCGATGCTGGCGGTGACCCAGTCGGCCACTGGGCTGGAGCCATGCTCAAGGCTTGCGGCATCGAGGGCCGCCACGATCTCCTGCGCCAGGCGTTGGGCTTCGCCCAGCCCGGTTTCGGGCAGGAGCACCGCAAATTCCTCGCCGCCGATCCGGCACACCAGATCGGAGCTGCGGCGTACCTGGCTGCTGATCACCTCGGCAATGCGCTTGAGACAGCTGTCTCCCTGCACATGACCCCAGCGATCGTTGTAGGCCTTGAAGTGGTCCACGTCCAACAGCAGCAGGCTCAAGGGATGCCCGCTGCGCAGCCCGCGCCTCCACTCCTGGTCCAACACCTCGTCAAAGCGGCGGCGGTTGCCCACCGCCGTGAGTCCATCGGTGCTGGCCAGGGCCTTCAGTTGGGTGGTGAGGGCCTTGGCTTCAGTCACCAGCCGGTGGAAGCTCCGGCTGAGGCTGACGATTTCCTGCGGAGCTTTGCTGAACGTGAGGCTTTGCAGGGCTGCTTCCACGTCTCCATCAGGGTTCAGCATCAAGTGCTCCAGCTCTACCAATGGCTGGAGAATTCGGTTGCCTGTTCGCCAGGCGAACCCCAGACCCACCGCCCAGCCCACCAGCAGACCAGCGATCCACACGCCCAACCCCAGCAAGAAGGCGGAACGCTCATTGGTGTTCAGCTGTGAGAGCTCCTTCTCGGCGTCCTGGTGAAGGGTGTTGAGCTCATCGCCGTGGTCTCGGATCGCTTCGATGGCCGGATCCTGGATGGCCTGTTCCAGCGTTGCCAGAGGCAAGGGCTGGCCCTGGCTCTGAGCCGTGAGTACGGCGGATACCGTGGTTTCCAGGTTGCGTTGCACCTGGATCGTCAGCAGCCGGATCGCTTCGAGTTCGCGGTGGAGTGCACCGCTTTGGGCAACCTGGCTCAAGGTTGTCAGCTTCCTGTCGAGGGTGAAGCGAAAGCGCCGGAGCTGCTCAATGTCACTCACCAACGCACCCACCAGCTTCTGGCGCCGCGCGTCGACCAGGTAGTGACCCGTGTGCGGTACGGCCTGGAGCAGTTCAAAGCTGAGCTGGCTGACGGTTGCCGACTCCAGCTGCACACGACGCCTTTCAGCCGCGGCGTTTGTGCTGACCCAGTCGCTTAAAGCCCAACCCCCGAACGCTGCCACCGACACGATGGCGAGGGTCGCAGCCTGAGAGGCAAATAGGCGTCGGCGCAGCCCCACACGCGGACGCATCTTCCAACAGGCTAGGCCGGCGAGGCTGTTCAGCCTGGCTTGGCGACATGTAGGGGTTGTTTTGTAGCGGTGGCTACAGACCCTTGGCTGGTGGTGGTTGCACCGATGCCCAGTTGTTGGGATGCGTTGGTGCACAGGATCGGCGACTTCGCGAATGGTTGTAACGGCTACACGGCGGGCACGTTCATCTCGATACCTTCCCAATCACCGCTAATTAGCAGCGGCACATTCAGCGGTTTCCCGTAGGAGTTTTTATGGATCCTTCCCTCATGCGCAAAGCGGCCTTCCGTTATGTCGCCGGTGCCACGGCGGTGGCGGCGAGCCTGTCGCTGGTGGCCTGTGGTGGCGGTGAGCAGGCCTCCGGCGATTTCGACGGCGAAGTGAAGGTGGGGATCCTTCACTCCCGCTCCGGCACCATGGCCATCTCCGAGAACACGGTGGCCGAAGCCGAGTTGATGGCCATCGATGAGATCAACGCCAAAGGTGGCGTCACGATCGATGGCAAGAAGCTGAAGATCGTTCCCGTTGAGGAAGACGGCGCTTCCGATTGGCCCACCTTCGCGGAAAAGGCCAAGAAGCTGATCGATCAGGATCAGGTTTCCGTGGTGTTTGGTGGCTGGACCTCGGCCAGCCGCAAGGCCATGCTGCCAGTGTTTGAGGCCAAGGACCACTTCCTCTTCTACCCGATTCAGTACGAGGGTCAGGAGTGCTCCAAGAACATCTTCTACAGCGGTGCATCTCCCAACCAGCAGGCTGAGCCTGCCGTGGACTGGCTGCTGAAGAACAAGGGCAAGGACTTCTTCCTGGTGGGTTCGGATTACGTGTATCCGCGTACCGCCAACACCATCATGAAGGAGCAGCTCAAGGCCAACGGTGGCAAGGTGGTGGGCGAGGACTACCTGCCCCTGGGCAACACCGAGGTGGCTCCGATCATCGCCAAGATCAAGCAGGCCCTGCCCAAGGGCGGTGTGATCGTCAACACCCTCAACGGCGACAGCAATGTGGCCTTCTTCAAGCAGATGAAGGCCGCTGGCATCACGCCGGCGAATGGCTACTCGATCATGAGCTTCTCGATCGCCGAAGAGGAGATCGCCGCCATTGGTCCTGAGTATCTCGAAGGCACCTATGCCGCCTGGAACTACTTCCAGAGCCTGGACACCCCGGCCTCCAAGGAGTTCACCAAGAACTTCAAGGCCAAGTACGGCGACAACCGGGTCACCAATGACCCTGCGGAAGCCGCCTACATGATGGTGTACCTGTGGGCTGCTGCTGCCGAGAAGGCCAACAGCGTCGACGACAACAAGGTGCGCGAGGCCCTGATTGGGGTGAGCTTCGATGCTCCCGAAGGCAAGGTGACCGTGCAGCCCAACCACCACGTGGAGAAGCTGGTGCTGATCGGCGAGGTGCAGAAGGACGGCATGTTCAAGATCCTCGAGAACAAGGGCTTCGTGAAGCCCGTGGCCTGGAACCAGTACGTGCCCGAAACCAAGGGATACACCTGTGACTGGACCCGTAAGGACGTGCCTGACCCCGGCAAGTTCAAGATGTGAGCCCCGGGCTTGCGGATTGAAGCTTGATCTGTGGGGGAGTTTCGGCTCCCCCTTTTCTCTTCCTTTGTGCCCACCTTTCCCTTGCTGAGCCCTTCTGGGCGCCATGGATCTTCTCTACGACACACTCTTCAATGGCCTTGCCATCGGCTCGGTGCTGGTGCTTGCCGCCCTTGGCCTGGCCGTGGTTTTTGGTTTGATGGGGGTCATCAACATGGCCCATGGCGAGTTGATGATGCTCGGGGCCTACACCACCTTTGTGGTGCAGAACCTGTTCAAAAATGGCCCGCTGGAAGGGCTGTTCCCGCTCTACATCCTGGTGGCGATTCCCCTGGCCTTTCTGGTGAGTGGCCTGGCCGGATTGCTGCTTGAGAAAACCGTGATTCGCCGTCTCTACGGGCGGCCCCTGGAAACCCTGCTGGCCACCTGGGGGGTGAGCCTGATCCTGCAGCAGTTCGTGCGCTCGGTGAGCAGTGCGTTTGTGGTTGGTCTGGTGGTGGCGGTGGCCCTGGGCCTGGTGGCGCCGCGGCTGTTGCCCCAGGCCTGGGGGCAGAAGCGCTGGACTCCCCTGGTGGGGGTGGGCTGTTGGGTGGTGTCCGCCCTGGTGGGGATTGCCCTGGCCTCTGGTTTGGGTGGGGTGCGGGTGCTCGACCAGCCCTGGTTCAGCGCCCGCAACATCGATGTCACGGCGCCCCTCTGGTTGCGCGGCTCGGTCGATCTCGGGGCCGTCAACATGCCCACCGCCCGACTGTTCATCATCGCCCTCACCGCCGTGGCGCTGGTGGCGGTGCATTGGTTCCTGCAGAAGAGCGTCTGGGGCATCCGCATCCGCGCCGTCACCCAGAACCGCTCGATGAGTGATTGCCTCGGTATCCCGACCGAAACCGTCGATGCCCTCACCTTTCTGGTGGGTTCTGGCCTGGCCGGAGTGGCTGGGGTGGCGGTGACCCTGCTGGGCTCAGTGGGCCCCAACCTCGGCGGCAATTACATCGTGGACTGTTTCATGGTGGTGGTGCTCGGCGGAGTCGGCAAACTGCTCGGCACGGTGGTGGCCGCCCTGGGCATTGGCGTGCTCAGCTACGTGATCGGCTCGGGCTCGCTGTTGTTGGTGTGGCCCGCCATGCCTGCCGGGCTCCATGAGCTGATCACCTTCTTTGCCACCACGTCGATGGCCAAGGTGCTCGTGTTCGCCTTGATCGTGGTGTTCCTGCAGTTCAGACCGGCGGGTCTGTTTCCGCAGAAGGGCCGCCTGGTGGAGGCCTGAGTGATGGCGAAACTGCGCACCTGGCTGCCCTGGCTACTGCTGGTGGCGGCTGGCCTGATCCTTCCAGTGATCCTGCCGCCCTTCCGGCTGAATCTGCTGGGCCGCTTCCTCTCCCTGGGGATCGTGGCCCTGGGGATCGACCTGATCTGGGGGTTCACCGGCATGCTGAGCCTGGGGCAGGGAATTTTCTTCGCCTTGGGCGGCTATGCGGTTGGCATGCATCTGCAGCTCAGCGCCCTGGCCCCGGGTGAGCTGCCTGAATTTTTCGGGCTCTATGGGGTGAAGGCGCTGCCGGCGTTCTGGCAGCCGTTCAGTTCGCCCCTGTTCACGGGCCTCTGCATCTGGGTGTTGCCGGCGCTGGTTGCTGGCGTTCTGGGCTATCTCGTCTTCCGCAACCGCATCAAGGGGGTCTACTTCTCGATCCTCACCCAGGCGGCCCTGCTGGTGTTTTTCAACTTCTTCAACGGCCAGCAGAAACTGATCAACGGCACCAACGGCCTTAAAACCGATACGGCCCGCATTTTTGGCGAGTTGGTGGGCAGCGATGGCATGCAGCGGAGCCTGTTCTGGCTCACCCTGCTGCTCGTGGTGGCGGCCTGGGCGCTGTGCCGCTGGCTCACCCGGGGGCGGTTTGGCGATGCCCTGATCGCCATCCGTGACGACGAGCCGCGGCTGCGGTTCACCGGCTACAACCCCACCGCCTACAAGACCCTGGTGTTCGCCATCGCCGGCGCCATGGCTGGCGTGAGCGGAGCCCTGTACACCGTGCAATCGGGCATCGTGTCGCCCCAGTACATGGCGGTGCCCTTCTCGATCGAGATGGTGATTTGGGTGGCGGTGGGTGGCCGCGGCACCCTGATCGGGGCGGTGCTCGGGGCCGTGCTGATCAACTACGCCAAATCCCTGGTGAGCGAGCAGCTGCCGGAAACCTGGCTGTTCATCCAGGGGGGGCTGTTCCTGCTGGTGGTCACGGCCCTGCCCGATGGCCTGGTGGGCTGGTGGCGCCAGGGTGGTCCCCGTCAGATTCAGGCCATGGTGGGCTGGCCGCCCCTGGCCCCCACCTATCCCGGCCTGGATCTGGATCCCGCCGTGCAGGCGGAGCGGGAAGCCCTCGGTTCCGGTGCCCGCCCTGCCGATGCCCCCCCGGCGCCCCCCCCCCGGGGGGCCCCCAGACCCCGGGCCCCTACGCC
>NZ_JAGQBE010000050.1 GCF_024345475.1 Cyanobium sp. T1B-Tous | reverse complement strand
TCGGGGAACAACATCCATGGGGACGTGGGGGGTGCAGGCACCCGAACCACAACAAATAGATCAAAGAACGTGAACCAATTCTGGCACCCGCAGCCATCACCAGGCCGAACCGGCAACTCAGGCGGCAGGACGGGCACCCTGCTGATCACGGCGGATGCTCAGGTCGGCGGGACGGCCATCGAGATGGTCCAGCCGCGAGCGGATAACCCGAAGCTCCTCGAGGATGGCTCCCAACAGTTGCTGGGTAGCGGTGGAGGGGGAATTCAGCACCTCAACGGTGACTTCCTTGATCCGCAACACGTCGCGGGCAAACCGAGCCACCTCGTTGGGGTGGAACATCAGCGGATCCTTCTGATCGCTGCGGTATTCCGGATTGAGTTTGCGGGGATTGAAGGGGGGGTTGAGATTGCGCGGATCGGTGTTGGTGTAGCGATACACGGAGGCTCGCGACCGGTTCAGCGCCTTCTGCACCTCATCGATACCGATCAGACCTTCGCTCGCTTCAGAGGCCGCCTCGGCCTCGGCCGCCTTCTCGCCCGGAGTGAGGTCTACCCCTAGCAATGCCCCTGAAGCCATCCCCACAGCGTTGCCCAAAGCATTGACAGAGCTGGGCTGGGGGGGCATGAGACAGCTCTTGGACCAGTGGGATCGAGGCCAGACCATAGCAGGGGTTCTCGGGTCAAGCTGCCGCGATGGCCACCCTGGCGATTGCGCCCCTGAATGGGGGGCGGTGATAGGTTCCGCGATCCCCTGAAACCCCTGGCCATGCGCGTCTCCCGCCTGATGCTGGTGACGCTCCGCGATGACCCTGCGGAGGCGGAAATCCCCTCCCACAAGCTGCTGTTGCGCGCCGGCTACATCCGTCGAGTGGCCTCCGGCATCTACGCCTACCTACCCCTGATGTGGCGGGTGCTCCAAAAGGTGTCCCGGGTGGTGCGCGAAGAAATGGACCGCACCGGGGCCCTCGAGACCCTGCTCCCCCAGCTGCAACCCGCGGAGCTATGGCAGCGCAGCGGCCGCTGGGCCGGCTACACGGCAGGGGAGGGAATCATGTTTCACCTCCAGGACCGTCAGGGCCGCGAGCTGGGCCTGGGTCCGACCCATGAGGAAGTGATCACGGCACTGGCCGCCGACCTGCTGCGCTCCTACCGGCAATTGCCGGTGAATCTGTATCAGATTCAGGGCAAATTCCGCGATGAGATCCGCCCCCGTTTCGGGCTGATGCGGGGGCGGGAATTCATCATGAAAGATGCCTATTCCTTCCATGCCGACGAAGCGTCTCTGCGCGAGACCTACGCGGCCATGGACGGGGCCTACCGGCGGATCTTTGCCCGCTGCGGCCTGCGGGCCGTGGCCGTGGAAGCCGACAGCGGCGCCATCGGCGGCTCCGCCAGCCAGGAATTCATGGTGACCGCCGCGGCCGGCGAGGACCTGATTCTGGCCAGTGGCGATGGCCGCTACGCCGCCAACCAGGAGCGGGCCGTCTCCCAGGCTCCGGAGCCCGTGGCCCTGGCGGATGGGGCGCGCGCCGCCGGACAGGGTGCCCCCCTCTCCACGCCGCAGCAGAGCAGCATCGAAGCCCTCTGCGAGGCCCATGACTTCCACCCCACCCAGATGGTGAAGGTGCTGCTGCTGTTGGCCCGCTTCGAAGACGGCAGCCAGCAACCCCTGCTGATCAGCCTGCGGGGCGACCAGCAGCTCAACACCGTGAAACTGGCCAATGCGGTGACGGCCCGGTGCTCGGCTGCACACGGGGCCCTGCTGGACATCGGCCCCCTCAGCGCCGAGGCCGCCAGCAAGGAGGGCCTGGGCCCCATTCCCTTTGGATTCATGGGGCCCCATCTGGACGATGCCGTGCTGGAGGGTGCCCGCAGTTGGGCCCCCACCTTCCTGCGACTGGCCGACCCCACCGCCACCGACCTGGAGGCCTTCATCTGCGGAGCCAACACGGTTGACACCCACCTGGTGGGCGCCGCCTGGGGAGGGCTCTGCCCCGCTCCCGAGAGCCTGGATCTTCGGGCCGCCCAGCCGGGGGATCGCTGCCAGCACGACCCCAGCCAGCGACTGGAGGCCAGCCGGGGCATCGAAGTGGGGCACATCTTCCAGCTGGGTCGCAAATACTCCGAAGCGCTCGACGCCCGCTTCACCAACGAGGCCGGCGTCGAGGAAGCCCTCTGGATGGGCTGCTACGGCATCGGCGTGTCCCGCCTGGCCCAGGCAGCGGTGGAGCAGCACCACGACGACAACGGCATCTGCTGGCCGGTGTCGATCGCCCCCTTTGAGGTGATCGTGGTGGTGGCCAATCGGGCCGAAAGCGACCAACTCAGCCTTGGCGAACGCACCTACAACCAGCTGCAGGAAGCTGGCGTGGACGTGCTCCTCGACGACCGCCCGGAACGGGCCGGGGTGAAATTCAAGGATGCGGACCTGATCGGCATCCCCTGGAGGGTGGTGGTCGGCCGGGGGGCCGCGGCGGGCCTGGTGGAACTGGTGGAGCGCGCCACGGGCCACAAGCGGGAACTGCCCGCCAACGACCTGCTCGGGGCGCTGCTGCCCAGCCTCCAGACCCAGCGACGGGGCCTGGAGATCTGAAGCCTTCTGGCCCCTCCAGAGGCGGCTTCTAGGATTGGGTCACTCGCAAATTCCCCATGGCCGCTGTGCTCACCACCATCAGCCAGCGGCTGAGGCTGCTCTCCCGGCTGGCCATCGCCCTGGTGCTTTGCCTGAGCTTGGGCCTGACCGCCTGCAGCTCCAGTGCCGGCGGCCTGACGGGCAATTACGTGGAGGACACCGTGGCGGTGGCCGACAGCCTGCTGGCCACCATTGCCTTGGGCGCTGACGATCCCGGCCGCAGCGAGGCCGAAACCCAGGCCCGCAGCCTGATCAACGGCTACATGGCCCGCTACCGGCCCCGCAGCAGCGTGAATGGCCTCGGTTCCTTCACCACCATGCAGACCGCCCTCAACTCCCTGGCCGGCCACTACACCAACTACCCCAATCGGCCGGTGCCCGACGCCCTCAAGGAGCGGATCAGCAAGGAGCTCAAAAAAGCTGAAACCAACGTCGTCCGCGGCGCTTGACCCCCAAGCCCCCCGCCGGTGCCGCCCCTTCACTTTGACGAACGGCACCCTGATCTGAGAGGCTCACGCGTTGTGCTCAGAAGCGGCTGCGGGCCGCTGTGTCCTTGGCCAACGTTGTCGTCATCGGTGCGCAGTGGGGTGACGAGGGGAAGGGCAAGATCACCGATCTGCTGAGCCGCTCCGCCGACGTGGTGGTGCGCTACCAGGGCGGGGTGAATGCCGGTCACACCATCGTGGTGGACGACAAGGTGCTCAAGCTGCACCTGATCCCCTCCGGCATCCTCTATCCCGACACCGTCTGCCTGATCGGCTCCGGCACGGTGGTGGATCCCAAAGTGATGCTCGGCGAGCTGGACATGCTCGCCCAAAACGGCATTGGGGTGGAGGGGCTGCAGCTGGCCTCCACCGCCCACGTGACCATGCCCTACCACCGCCTGCTGGATCAGGCGATGGAGCAGCGCCGCGGCGACCGCCGCATCGGCACCACCGGCCGGGGCATCGGCCCCACCTATGCCGACAAATCCGAGCGCAACGGCATTCGCATCCTCGACATCCTCGATGAGGGCCGCCTGCGGGATCGCCTGGCCGGGGTGCTGGCGGAGAAGAACGAGATCCTCACCAAGCTCTATGGCCTCGACCCCCTCGATTTCGAGGCGGTGGTGGCCGAGTACGTCGGTTACGGCCAGCGGCTCGCCCCCCATGTGGTGGATTGCACCCGGGCCATTCACCAGGCCGCCCGAGCCCGCAAGAACATCCTGTTCGAGGGTGCCCAGGGCACCCTGCTCGACCTCGACCACGGCACCTATCCCTATGTCACTTCGTCCAATCCGGTGAGTGGCGGGGCCTGCATCGGTGCCGGGGTGGGCCCCACCCTGATCGACCGGGTGATCGGCGTCGCCAAGGCCTACACCACCCGGGTGGGCGAAGGCCCCTTCCCCACCGAACTCGAGGGCAGCCTCAACGACCACCTCTGCGACCGCGGTGGGGAGTTCGGGACCACCACCGGCCGCCGCCGCCGCTGCGGCTGGTTCGACGGGGTGATCGGCCGCTATGCCGTGGAAGTGAATGGCCTGGATTGCCTGGCCATCACCAAGCTCGACGTGCTCGACGAGCTCGATGAGATCCAGGTGTGCGTCGCCTACGAACTCGACGGCGAGCGCATCGAGTACTTCCCCAGCAGCTCCGAGGACTTCGCCCGCTGCCAGCCGATCTTCGAAACCCTGCCCGGTTGGCAAACGTCCACCGCCGACTGCCGCAGCCTCGAGGAGCTGCCGGCCACGGCCATGAGCTACCTGCGCTTCCTGGCCGACCTGATGGAAGTGCCGATCGCCATCGTCTCCCTGGGCGCCAACCGCGACCAGACCATCGTGGTGGAAGATCCCATCCACGGTCCCAAACGAGCCCTGCTGAGCGTCTGATGACCAAGACCTTCGACGTTGTCGGCATCGGCAACGCCATCGTGGATGTGCTGGTGCAGGCCGACGACGACTTGCTCGACAACTTCGAACTCACCAAGGGCACCATGGCCCTGGTGGATGAACACCAGGCCAAAACCCTCTACGCCCGCGTGGGGCCTGGCCTGGAAACCTCCGGCGGCTCCGCGGCCAACACCCTCGCCGGGGTGGCCCAGCTGGGGGGCCGGGCCGGCTTCATCGGCCGGGTGCGCAACGACCAGCTGGGCGGCATCTTTGCCCACGACATTCGCTCGGTGGGCGCCCGTTTCGAGACCCCAGCCGCCACGGAGGGGCCCTCCACCGCCCGGTGCCTGATCCTGGTGACCCCCGATGCCCAGCGCACGATGTGCACCTACCTGGGCGCGTCGGTGGGGCTGGATCCGGCCGATCTCGATCTGGAGATGGTGGCCCAGGCCAAGCTCCTTTACCTGGAGGGCTATCTCTGGGACAGCGACGACGCCAAAGCGGCCTTCATCGCCGCGGCCGAAGTGGCGCGCGCCCATGGTGGCGAGGTGGCCCTGAGCCTCTCCGATGCCTTCTGCGTCGAGCGCCACCGGGACAGCTTCCAGGAGCTGGTGGATGGCCACGTGGACATCCTGTTCGCCAATGAGATGGAGATCACCGCTCTCTACAAGGCCAACAGCTTTGAGGAGGCCGCCGACCAGGTGCGGGGACGCTGCAAGGTGGCGGCCCTCACCCGCAGTGAACAGGGTTCGGTGATCCTCAACGGTGCGGGCAGCCACGCCATCGAACCCTTCCAGCTCGGCCCCCTGGTGGACACCACCGGTGCTGGCGATCTGTACGCCGCCGGCTTCCTGCACGCCTACACCCAAGGACAGGACATCGCCGCCTGCGGCCGGCTCGGCTCCCTCTGCGCCGGCCAGGTGGTGACCCAGCTGGGCCCCCGTCCCCAGGGGTCCCTCAAGGAGCTGGTGGCCCAGCATCTGGGCTGAGGCTCTCCGTGAGCCACTGGCCATAGGCCCCGGCGGTGAGCGCGGTCCAGTGGATCCACTCGGGGGTCTCGTAGCTGTGCAGTTCCAGCAAGGCCTCGCGCAGGGGCTCCAGCTGCTCGGGGCCGGTTTTCAGCAACAGCTGCACCTCCTCCTCCGCCGTGATCCCTCCCTGCCAGCGGTAGTGCGACTGCACCGGCAGCAGGCTGGCGCAGGCCACCAGCCGGCGCTCCAGCAGCGTCGCCGCCAGGCTGCGGGCCCGATCTGGACTGGCTTCCGAGGTGAGCACCAGCACCATGGATTGGCCCGGGATGGACTGGGCCGGGATGGACTGGGCCGGGGGGGATGGGGGCATGGACGGGGTGGCGGCTAGGGCCATGGTGGGCTCACAGCCCTGGTGGGGGAACCAGGGCCTCCAGGGCCTCCAACAAGGCCCCCTGGGTGAGGAGTTCCGACCCCTCGGGTTCCGGAGGACGGGCCAGCAGGAGCAGCCGCAGCCCCTCACGGCTGCAGAGCTGCCGCCAGAGGCGTTCGGTGGCTCCCCCCGACTGGCGCGCCAGCACGGTGCCGATCCGCCAGCGACGCAGCAGGGCCCACTCCACCTCCACGCCCGCACCGGGCCGCAGGCAGGCCACTCGCTCAGGGCCCAATCCAGCCGCCATCGCCTGTTGCAGGGAGTGGGCACTCGGCAGCAGCCTGGCGTGGTGCCGGGCCCCGGGGCTGCAGGCCACGGCCTGGGCCAACTGGCGAGCGCCAATGGCCAGCAGCAGGGACTCCCCCTGGAGGGGGAGCGCACGGAGATCCTCCAGCCGAGGCAGAAGGGTGGCCGGGCCCTCCGGAGTAGGCCGCAGCAGGCGCAGCAGCCGTTGCCCCCGGCGCCTGCAGGCCGCGGCGAGCTGGTGGCTCACCTGGCGGGCGAAGGGATGGCTGGCATCCACCACCACCCGATAGGGCCGCCCAGCGGCGGCGGCGCTGGCCAGTTCGGCCTCCACGCCGGCTTGCTCCCCGAGGGCACCGACGTGAATGGCCAGCCCCGGATGGGAGCGGTAGGCCTGGGCCGCAGAAGCACTCACCACACTCACGGTGAGCTGCCAGCCCCGCTGGAGCAGCTGGGCGGCCAGTTCAGGGCCCTCCCCGGTGCCGGAAATCAGCCACAGCCGCGGACAGTCCTGGTGCATTTCAGGTCGGTGCATCAGGATGGGGCCCCACCCATGGTTGCCGGGGAGTGAATCACTGTCTGATTGAGGTCGAGGTGCTGGAAGCGCCCCAGGTGCGCTACACCCAGGACAACCAGACGCCGGTGGCGGAGATGGCCGTCCAGTTCGACGGCCTGCGGCCCGACGACCCCCCGTCCCAGCTCAAGGTGGTGGGCTGGGGCAATCTGGCCCAGGAGCTGCAGAGCCGGGTGCAGGTGGGTCAGCGGCTGATGCTCGAAGGGCGGCTGCGCATGAACACCGTGACCCGTCAGGACGGCGTCAAGGAAAAACGGGCCGAATTCACCCTGGCACGGCTCCATCCCCTGGGCAGCGGGGGAGCCCCAGCCATGGCCCCCTCCCCGGCCGTTCCCCAGCCCCAGGCCAGCGCCGCCCCGGTGCGCCGGGCGCCAGGCCCCACCGCGGCGGCCCCGAGCCCCGCTTCCGTTGCCGCCCCGGCCCCGCAGCCAGCCAGCCAGCCCCCCACCTGGAACACGTCGCCGCTGGTACCGGACCTGCCCGAGGACGACGACATCCCGTTCTGAGCCCCGCTTCGGCGGGGCGGTGCCGGATCAGTCAGCCGTGGGGCGGCTGGCCTGGTGCTCACTCACCTGGTCGAGCAGCTGGCCCAGTTCCCGCTCCAGAGCGGCCAGGTCAAGGCGCCACTCGGGCCAGCGACCGGCATCGATCTGGCGCAACAGCCAGAGCCGATCGGCCCGCAGCGTCTCGATCAGGTCACTGGTGGTGGGCTCGGTCGCCGTCGTGGTGGGCTCGGTTGCCATCGCGCTCGGCTCGGTCGCCATGGGGATACAGGAAGATGGCTGGATGCAAGCCATTCTCTCCCCCGGCAGCCTGGTCACGATTGCTGGAGCTGTGCTCACGGTGGTCGGCTCGATTGCCTACGCCACCGACAGTCCCAACCTGAGCCTGCCGACGATCTTCTACGGCATTCCCATCTTCTTGGGCGGCCTGGCTCTGAAATCCTCGGAACTCCCCCCTCCCCAGCGCCTGACGCCGGCCTCCCGCTTCAAGGCCCTGCGCGACCTGCCCGAGAGCGAACCCCTGCGCAAGCTGCTGGCCGACGTCGACCGCTGGCGCTACGGCCAGAAAGCCCACCTGGAGAGCTCCCTGGAGGTGCTCAAGCTCTGGGACGAGGAGGCCCCGCCCCAGCTGCTGACCATCGAGGAACTCGACTGTGACGGCCGCTATGGACTCAAACTCTGTTTTCGCTGCGAAGGGGTTCCCCTGGAGCGTTGGCAGGCGCAGGCGGAACGGCTCGGCCGCTTCTTCGGACCCGGGCTGAGGGCCGACATCCAGCCCGGCCGCCGCGACGAATTCAGCCTGGCCCTGGTTCCCCAGCCCGGAGCGAGCTAACACCAGGCTGACGGCGTTGCCGCACGGCCCCTCCCCGCGTCCCACTCCCCGCGCCCCCAGCCCCGAACCCTTGATCAGCAATCAGGACACCCTGAGGGTGTCGGTCCTCAGTGAGGCCCTCCCCTACATCCAACGCTTCGCCGGCCGCCGGGTGGTGGTCAAATACGGCGGTGCGGCCATGGTGCAGGCCGAGCTGCGGGAGGCCGTGTACCGCGATCTGGCCCTGCTGGCCTCCGTCGGCGTTCAGCCGGTGGTGGTGCATGGCGGCGGCCCGGAGATCAATGACTGGCTCACCCGCCTCAACATCGAGCCGGCTTTCCGCAACGGCCTGCGGGTGACCACCCCGGAAACCATGGACGTGGTCGAAATGGTGCTGGTGGGCCGGGTCAACAAACAGATCGTCAACGGCCTCCATCGGGTCGGCGGGCGGGCCGTGGGCCTCTGCGGCAGCGATGGCTCGCTGGTGCGGGCCCGCACCTACGCCGAAGGGGCCAATGGCCTGGTGGGGGAGGTGGCGGCGGTGGATCCCTCCGTGCTGTTTCCGCTGCTCGACGCGGGCTACATCCCGGTGATTTCCAGCGTGGCGGCCGATGAGGAGGGTCAGGCGCACAACATCAACGCCGACACGGTGGCCGGCGAACTGGCGGCGGCGCTAGAGGCCGAAAAGCTGATCCTGCTCACCGATACGGCCGGAATCCTGCGGGACCGCCACGATCCGGCTTCCCTGATTCGGCAGCTGAGCCTGTCCCAGGCCCGGGACCTGATCCGCGACGGCGTGGTGGAGGGCGGCATGACCCCGAAGACGGAGTGCTGCATCCGGGCGCTGGCGCAGGGCGTGGCCGCGGCCCACATCGTGGACGGCCGGGTGCCCCATGCCCTGTTGCTGGAGGTGTTCACCGACGCCGGCATCGGCACGATGGTGGTGGGAAGCCAGCGCAGCTGCCATGCCTGATGCGCAGCTGGCGCAGGCCCGCGATCTGCTGGAGCGGGGCGACTACGGCCGGGTGGTGCGGTTGCTCGAGCCCCTGAGCCGGGAGCACCCCCCTGCCTCCCAGACAGGAGCAGAGATCCAGCTGCTGCTGGCCACGGCCTGGATGGGGCAGGGGGAACCGGCGCGCGCCATGGTGTGCTGTCGCCTGATCAAGCGCTGCCGGGATGCAACCCTGCGGGCCCAGGCCGAGGATCTGCTGATGGTGCTGGAAGCGCCAGCCCTCGAACGGCCCCGGGAGTGGTCGATCACCCTGCCGGATCTGGGGACGGCCGAGGCCATGGGCGGCCAGATGCAGCAGCTTGCCCGCCAGCGCCGCCGCTCCAGCAAGCCTCCGCCGCCCCCGCCGCCGCCGGTGGGGCCGACCCAGGCCCCGATCGGGTTTGCCGTGCTGGCGATCGTGCTGCTGCTGCTCACCGTGCTGCTCGGAGGCTGCATGGAGGTGCGCACCGAGGTGACGTTCCAGGGGCCGGGGCGGCTGCAGATCGCCCACACCCTGGTGAGCCCTGGCCCCCAGCCCAGCCCCTGGCAACGGCAGTTCAGTCAGAGCCTGCAGGCCCAGGGCTTCCACCGCACCCCGGATCCCCGGTCCCTGCCCCAGGGAGGCGTCGCCCAACGGCTGGCGAGCCCGGTGCTGGCGGCCCCCAGGGCCCTGGCGCTGTTGACGGCCAACCTGGAGGAGGCGGCCCGGCTCGGTGGCCTCACCCTGCCGCCCCCGACCCTTCAACTCGACGAGCGGAACTGGCTGGTGGGGGTGTGGCAGACCCTGGAGCTGGCCGTGGATCTGCGGGAGATCGCACCCCTGCCTGGAGTCCGCGCCAGCGTTGAACTGGGCCCCGTCCGGCCAGCGGCCGTGCAGCAGGCCTCCCCGGATGCCGCCACCCCGGTCGCCGGGAACGCCGGCCTGGTCTGGCCCCTGCGCTTCGGGGCCCGCAACAGCCTGCGGCTGCACTGCTGGCGCTGGAGCAGCCTCGGACTGGGGGGGCTGCTGATCACGGCAGCCTTGGCCCTGGTGCTGGCCCTGGAGCGGCTGCGCCGGCTGCTGGGCTTCGGCCTGCCGGAACTGCCCGCCTGAACGCCTGGCGCCTTACAGGGTGAGGGGATCGGGGTCGATCGCCAGCCCCACGCCCGCCGGCAACCCCTGGCGCAACACGGCCTCGCTGGGCAGGGGCAGGCCGCCCGAGACGGAGGGATCCACGGGCCCATGCAGCAACAGCTGCCAGCGACTCTTGCCCGCCACCCGGGCAACCGGGGCCGGGGCCGGGCCGATCAGCAGCCAGCCGGCAGCCTCCACCCCAGGGCGGATCCGTTCGGCCAGCACCGCCGCCGCCGTGGCGGTGCCGCTGGCACTGGGGCCACTCAGGCGCAGCAGGCAGGCCCGGCTGAAGGGCACCAGCGCTGCCTGGCGGCGCAGCTGGATCTCCTCAGCCAGGAACTGCTCGTAGCGCCCGTCCACCAGATGGCGAATGACGGGGTGGTCAGGGCTGTAGGTCTGCACCAGCACCTCGCCAGGCCGCTCGCCGCGACCGGCCCGGCCCGCCAGTTGCAACAACAACTGCAGGCACTGCTCGGAGGAGCGCAGATCCGGGCGATGCAACAGGCCATCCGCCGCCAACACGGCCGCCAGGGTGACCCGGGGCAGGTCCATGCCCTTGGCGAGCATCTGGGTCCCCACCAGCACGTCCGCCTCCCCCTGGGCAAAGCGCTCCAGCAGGCGGCGATGGCCATCCCGCCCCCGGGTGGTGTCGCGGTCAAAGCGCAGCAACCGCAGGCCCTCCAACTCAGCGGCCAGCTGTTCCATCACCCGCTGGGTGCCGGCGCCAAAGGGCTTGAAGGCGGTGGAGCCGCACTGGGCGCAGCGATCACCCACCTCGGCGCGGTGATCACACCAGTGGCAGCGCAACCACTCCTGGCCGCCCTTGGAGCGGTGCACGGTGAGGGCCACATCGCAATGGGGGCAGAGCACGGCCTCCCCACAGCTGCGGCAGCTCAAAAAGGCCCGGTAGCCGCGGCGGGGCACCAGCACCACGGCCTGCTCGCCCTTCTCCTGCAGCTGCTCCAGCCGGCCCATCAGGGCCCGGCTCAGCAGGCGGCGGTGCCCGTCGGCCAGCTCATGGCGCATGTCAATCACCCGCACGGCGGGCAAGGGCCGGGCGCCGATCCGTTCCGGCAGCCGCAACAGGCGGGTGGAAGCGGAGGCTCCCTGGCAACCCAACCAGCTCTCGAGCGACGGGGTGGCACTGCCCAGCACCAGCCGCGCCCCGCTGCTGAGGGCCCGCAGCCGGGCCACATCGCGGGCGTGATAACAGGGCATGGGGCTGTCCTGCTTGTAGGAGGTGTCGTGCTCCTCATCGAGCACGATCAAGCCCAGGCGCGCCATCGGCAGGAAGATCGCCGAGCGGGTGCCCACCACCACCACGGGGCCCACCTCGAGGCAACGCCGCCAGGTGGCCACCCGGGCGCCCTCGGAAAGGCCGCTGTGGAATTCCAACACCCGCTCCCCAAAGCGCTCACGGGCCCGATCGAGCAGCTGGGGGATCAGGCCGATCTCCGGGGTGAGCAGCAGGGAGCCTTGGCCCGCCTCCAGCGCCTGGGCCGCAGCCCGCAGGTACACCTCGGTTTTGCCAGCGCCGGTGACCCCCCAGAGCAGGAACGCGGCTCCAGGCACCGCTCCGCCCAGGGCCTCCACCGCCGTGGCCTGGGCGTCGCTGAGGGCGGGCCAGCACGGGCCATCCAGGCCAGGGAGCGCCAGCTCCTGCGAGGAGCCCTGCCGGCGCCGCACCAGCCCCTTGTCCTCCAATCCCCTCAGCACCGCACGGCTGAAACCAGCCGCACCGCAGAGGTCCCGCAGGGGAACCGGGGCAGCTTGCCGGTCCAGATGGTCCAGCAACTGCTGCTGCCGGGGTGGCAGGGGCGTTTCGGGCCGGGGGGCGGCGCTGGGCTCCACCAGCCAGATCGGCCGACTGCCGCGACGGGCGGATTGGGTGCGCTGGCCCAGCCATCCCGGTGGCAGGGCGCTTTTGAGGGTTTTGAAGAGGCTCGTGTGGCACATCGCGGCCACCTCGGCAATCAAGGCCTGCCACTGGGCATCCACAGCTGCGCGCTGCCAGACCGCCAGGATCGGTTGCATGGTCTTGCCGCTGAGACTGGCCGGAAGCTGATCCAGTCCGCCCACCACCAGGCCGGTGTGGAGCCGCCCCTGCAGCCGCACCCGCACCAGATCGCCGATCCCAGCTGGGGTCTGAGGATCATTGGCGTAGGTGAAG
This sequence comes from Cyanobium sp. T1B-Tous, assembly GCF_024345475.1. GTDB lineage: Bacteria > Cyanobacteriota > Cyanobacteriia > PCC-6307 > Cyanobiaceae > Cyanobium_A. The sequence continues at coordinate 7,116 of NZ_JAGQBE010000050.1, read as the reverse complement.
ACCTGACCTTCCCGGCCGGCCTCCAGCCAGATCTCGAGCCAGGGGCTGGTCAAGCTTGCAAAGGTCACGGCCCATTCTTAGGATGTGACTGTTGGGCAGTCCAAGGGCTGCCGTCGGAACCCTGCAGAGTTCCGTCCAGCGGGAAGACCTGAAGAGAGACCTCGGGAGCCAGCCTCCCACCATTCGGCCTCCCGGTCTGCGACCACCCCTGACAGCGCTGCTTTCGCCAACCCATCCCGGCTTCCGCCTCCGACCTTTCTTTTTGCAGGGTCGCCACCAGACGTGAGCTTCCGTCGACCCTGCCCGTCCACGCGCCCTGAGGCCCGTTCCCATCCGGCGCGCTCCTCCCTGAGCCACGCCCCCTGAGGCACCCCCCAGAGCACGTTCCCCTTCGTTCTCTCCGCTTCTTCATTCCCGTATCCCATGAGCCCCACCGCTGCCCAGCCGAAAGCAAGCCCGGAAATTCTGTTGGTGGCCACGGCGGCCGGTGAGGAGGTAGTCGTGAAGGCCAAGAAGGCCCCCCCGAAAGCCAAGGCCACCACACCCAAAGCCACTCCAGCGAAATCCACCGCCGACAAGGGCTCTGCGGTGAAAGCCACAAAAGCCAAGCCTGCGCCGAAAGCCAAGGCAGCGGCCAAAGCCAAGCCTGTTGCCAAAGAAGCTGCTGCCGCTGGGGAACCAGCCGCCACTGCCGACCTCGCTGGCGCAGCCCTGGCCCAGCACGACGAAGCCGACAAGCCGGAGAAGGATGAGAAGGCCGCCAAGGCCCTCGCCAGCATCAAGGTGGGGCCCAAGGGCGTCTACACCGAAGACTCGATCCGCGTCTACCTGCAGGAGATCGGCCGGATTCGCCTGCTGCGGCCCGACGAGGAAATCGAGCTGGCCCGCAAGATCGCCGACCTGCTGCAGCTGGAGGAGCTCGCCGCCCAATTTGAAGCGGACCACGGCCACCACCCCGACAACAAGGAGTGGGCGGCCCTGGTGGACATGCCCCTGATCAAGTTCCGCCGGCGCCTGATGCTCGGCCGCCGGGCCAAGGAAAAGATGGTGCAGTCGAACCTCCGTCTGGTGGTGTCGATCGCCAAGAAATACATGAACCGGGGCCTGAGCTTCCAGGATCTGATCCAGGAAGGCAGCCTGGGCCTGATCCGCGCCGCCGAGAAGTTCGACCACGAGAAGGGCTACAAGTTCTCCACCTACGCCACCTGGTGGATCCGCCAGGCGATCACCCGCGCCATCGCCGACCAGTCGCGCACCATCCGCCTGCCGGTGCACCTCTACGAGACGATCTCGCGGATCAAGAAGACCACCAAGACCCTCTCCCAGGAATTCGGCCGCAAGCCCACCGAGGAGGAGATCGCCGAATCGATGGAGATGACCATCGAGAAGCTGCGCTTCATCGCCAAGAGCGCCCAGCTGCCCATCTCCCTGGAAACCCCGATCGGCAAGGAGGAGGATTCCCGCCTCGGCGACTTCATCGAAGCCGACATCGAAAACCCCGAGCAGGATGTGGCCAAGAACCTGCTGCGCGAAGACCTTGAAGGGGTGCTCGCCACCCTCAGCCCCCGCGAGCGCGATGTGCTGCGGCTGCGTTACGGCCTCGATGACGGCCGCATGAAGACCCTCGAGGAGATCGGCCAGATCTTCGATGTGACCCGGGAGCGCATCCGCCAGATCGAGGCCAAGGCCCTGCGCAAGCTGCGCCACCCCAACCGCAATGGGGTGCTCAAGGAGTACATCAAGTAGGTGGCCAGCCTGCTCGAACTGCGCGGTCTGAGGACCGCGCCAGATCTCGATGGCGACCAGCGCGACCAGCTGAGGCTCGAGTTGGAGTCACGCCTCGGGGGCTGTGATTGGTTCACCATTGGGATCATGGCCCCGTCCGCGGCGGCGGCCATCACCGCCCTGCGGGCCACGGAAGCCCGGCTCCACTGGAGCGCCCTGGAGGGGGCGGCCGCCGAGAGCAGTGCCCCCCAAGGGGCCGGTCCCGTGTTCCTCAAAGGCAACCAGTCGACGGGACAGTTCAGCCTGCGCCAGGAGGACGGCCTGGGCACTGGAATCCTGATCACCGGCCACGCCCCGGCCAACCCGGACGCCGAAGACACCTGGGGCCCCCTGCCCCTGGATTTCTTCAGCTGATCACGGTCTGGCCGGGAGCCGCCGGAACGGTGAAGGCCACTCCTTAGGCTGGGCGGCTGTTATCTGGCACCGATGGCCAACCCCCTGCGCATCGCCTCCCGCCGCAGCCAGCTGGCCATGGTGCAGACCCACTGGGTGCGCGATGAGCTGGCCAAGGCCCACGCGGGCCTGGAGATCAGCATCGAGGCCATGGCCACCCAGGGCGACAAGATCCTGGATGTGGCCCTGGCCAAGATCGGAGACAAGGGCCTGTTCACCAAAGAGCTGGAGGCCCAGATGTTGGTCAACCAGGCCGACATCGCCGTCCACAGCCTCAAGGACCTGCCCACCAACCTCCCCGAAGGGCTGATGTTGGGCTGCATCACCGAGCGGGAGGATCCCGCCGATGCCCTGGTGGTGCACGCCAAGCACCAGGACAAAACCCTCGCCACCCTGCCCGCCGGTGCCGTGGTGGGCACCAGCTCCCTGCGCCGGCTGGCCCAGCTGCGCCATCACTTCCCCCACCTGGTGTTCAAGGATGTGCGGGGCAACGTGATCACCCGGCTGGAGAAACTCGATGCCGGCGACTACGACTGCCTGATCCTGGCGGCGGCCGGCCTGGGCCGGCTGGGGCTGGGCGATCGCATTCACGAGCTGATCGACCCCTCCATTTCGCTCCATGCCGTGGGCCAGGGAGCCCTCGGCATCGAGTGCCGCGAGGGCGATGCCACGGTGCTGGAGCAGATCAAGGTGCTCGAGCACACCCCCACCGCGCGGCGCTGCCTGGCGGAGCGGGCCTTCCTGCGCGAACTGGAGGGGGGCTGCCAGGTGCCCATCGGGGTCAACACCCGCTTCGACGGGGAGGGCGACAGCGCCGAGCTGGTGCTAACCGGCATGGTGGCCAGCCTGGATGGACTGCGCCTGATCCGCGACGAGGCCCGCGGCCCCCAGGAGAATCCCGAAGCCATCGGCATCGCCCTGGCCCATACCTTGAAGGCCCAAGGTGCAGGAGAGATCCTGGAGGAGATCTTTGCAACGGTCCGGCCTGAAGCCTGAAACCAGCCCCGACCCAGCTGAGGAGCAGGTCCAGGGTCCCGACGGCGAGGCGCGTGCCCTGCCGTATCAATGGAATCTGCTGGCCTGGGCCGCCCTCGTTGGGGTGGCCACGGGCCTGGCGGTGGTGGGATTCCATGAATTGCTGGGCTTCATCAACAACGGACTGTTCGGCCCGTTTGTGGAGGGGTTGCTGGCCGTGGGGCGCAACCCACTGCCCGAACTGCCCCCGGAGCTGCCGCCCCTGCCACCGGATACGGGCACGCCCCTGAGGGCTCTCCTGCAGGTGGGTCTGGGCGGCCTGGGCTTCCTGCCCCCCCCGCCGGCAGCCCCGGAACCACCCCCGCTGCCCGTTTCCACCCTGCCCGACTGGATCAGCCTCTGGCCGGTGGTGGTGGTGCCGACCCTGGGGGGCCTGGCCGTCGGCCTGTTGCGGCGCTACGGCGGGGAGTTGGGTCCTGGGCTGCCGAGCCTGATGGCCATGGCCGACGGAGCCGTGCCCGCCAGTCCTCGCCTGCCCCTGCAGCGCCTGCTGGGGGCCTCCCTCAGCCTCGGCAGCGGCGCCTCGCTGGGCCCCGAGGGACCCAGCGTGGAGAGCGGCGGCAATATCGGCCTGTGGACGGCCCTGCGCGGAGGGCTTTCGCCCCAGAGCCAGAAAGCCCTGGTGGCCGCCGGGGTGGCCGCCGGCCTGGCCGCGGGCTTCAAAGCCCCGATTGCCGGAGTGTTTTTTGCCTTTGAGGGCAGCTTCAGTGCGATCCAGGGCCGCCCCAGCCTGCGGGCCGTGCTGGTGGCGGCGGTGGCCTCCTCCCTGGTAACCCAACTGCTGCTCGGCGACACGCCGATCCTGCGCCTGCCCGCCTATGAGGTGCGCTCGCCGCTGGAGTTGCCCCTGTATCTGGGGCTGGGGTTGGTGGCCAGCCTGATGTCGTGGGCGCTGGTGAGCCTGCTGGCGGCCGGCCGCAGCGAGCGCCTGCAGACCTGGCTGGGCCAATTGCCCCCCGGCTTGCCCACGGCCCTGGGAGGAGCCTGCGTGGGCCTGATGGCCCTCGGCTTTCCCCAGGTGCTGGGCGTGGGCTACGACACGATTGAAGCCCTGCTCGGCAGTGACGGCGGGGTGCCCCTGTTCACCCTGCTGGCGCTGCTGGGGGTGAAACTGCTGGCCACCGGCATCAGCAACGCCACCGGCTTTGTGGGCGGAGGCTTCGCCCCCTCCCTGTTTCTGGGGGCCGTGCTGGGCAACTGCTACGGCCAGCTGCTCGGGGACAGCGGCCTGCACCTGCCGGTGGCCGAGCCCCCGGCCTACGCCATGGTGGGCATGGCGGCCGTGCTGGCCGGTAGCGCCCGGGCCCCACTCACAGCGCTGCTGCTGCTGTTTGAACTCACCCGCGACATCCGCATCGTGCTGCCCCTGATGGCCGCCGCCGGCCTCAGTGCCGCCCTGGTGGAGCGCTGGCAGGGGCTGGCGGATCCGGGCCTGCTGGGCCCCGATCCCCTCGAAGAGCAGCGGCGGCGCCAACTGGCGGCCCTGCCGGTGGCCGACGCCTTCGAGCCCGAGGCCCCCTTGGTGCTGCCGGCCGCTCTACCGGCCGACCAGGCCCTGCGCCAGCTGGTGGAGGCCCACAGCCACTGCCTGGTGGTGGCCGACGGCAGCTGGGTGGTGGGGCTCGTCACCCTGCCGGATCTGCAGCGGGCCCTCAGCGCCGAACCGCGACACAGCGAGGGCGGCCAGGCCTTGATGCCCAGCCTGATTGCGTGTCGCCGCAGCGATCTGGTGTGGCTGCCGCTGGGCGCCCATCTCGCCCAACTGGAGGATCAACTCACCCCCAATGGCCTGCGCCAGGTGCCTGTGTTCGACGTGCCGGCCGCCACGGCGGCCGCCCTGCCCCACGGCCTCCCCAACCCCGGACTACCGGTGGCGTCCCTGCGGGGCCTGGCCACGCGCGACGGGATGGCACGGGCCCTGGCCCGCCAGCTTCACCGCTGGGGCTGAAGCTGGACGGACAGGGCCTCAGCAGCAGGATCAACCGCACTCAGGCGGGCCAGGATTCTCTCCAGGTCGAGGGCCGACAGTTCCCCATCACTGGCCCACTTCAGGGTTGTGCTGATCTGGGGTTCGGCAGGTTGGCGGGATGGGGAAGCCGGAGACATGAACGGGGACCTTGGGAGGCCCACGGCCCCAGTGAAGGCCAACAAAGTACCGGTGAACCGGCCCGTTTCCGTCGTTGCTGCAGCGATCTCCTGAATGTTTTCAGGTGAGGCCGCACCACCCCGGAACGCCGTTCAACGCTGCACGATCACCGGGGTGCCGACATCCACCAAGTCGAACAATTTGCGCACGTGCTCATGGAGCATGCGCACGCAACCGTTGGTGACGGCAGCACGGGAGGTCACGGTCCAGGCCCAGGCCGAGGGGGTCCCATGGATGCCGTACTGATTCGGACCGCTCTTTTGGAAGCCCATCCAGCGATCGCCCAGGGGCCCATTGGGGCCCACCGTGGCATTGATCTTGCCGCTCTTGGTGCTTTGGTACTTGGGGTTGACCACCTTGTTCTGGAGCGTGAAGCGACCCACGGGGGTGGGGGTGCTGGGGTCACCAATCGCCACGGGCCAGCTGCCGATGACCTTGCCGTTGTCCCGCAGGCTGATGGTGCGCTTGCCCAGCTGCAGCAGGATCTCCCGGGTGTTCCCCTGGGCCGCCGGCGTGGCCGGGGCCGGCACGGACTGGAGAGGTGCGGACTGGAGAGGGGCTGACTGGGAAGCCGTCGGCTGCTCAAGGGCCTTCTGGCCAAGGGCGGACGATCCCTGGGCCAGAACAGGCCCGGTGGCCAGGGCTGCGGCAACCAGCCAGAGGGGCAGACAAGAGGCGTTCATGGCTGGCTCCGGGCTCAGTTGACCAGCTTGGCGTCAATGACGTGGAGATAGCGCCGTTCGCACTCCTTGATGATGCGCACGGCCTCGGCGGGGTCCAAGAAGCCGTTCACCTTGCAGGTGCCGGGCTTCTTGAGGTCCTTGTAGTGCTCCCAGTAGTACTGGGTTTCCTTCACCCACTGGGGCCCGAGGTCGGTGTAGCTGGTGATGTGGTCCATGCGCTTGTCGTCCGCCAGCACGGCGATCACCTTGTCGTCCACCTCGCCGCCATCGTCGAAGGTCATGATGCCGATGATGCGGGCCTCCACCAGGGAGCCGGGCACCAGGGGTTCGGTCACGCCCACGATCTCGATGTCGAGGGGATCGCCGTCCTCGTCCCAGGTGCGGGGAATGCAGCCGTAGGCGAAGGGGTAGGCCAGGGAGGAATAGCCCACGCGATCGAGCTTGAGGTGACCGGTCTCGGTGATCAGCTCGTATTTGTTGATCGTCATGGAGTTGAGCTCCACGATGGCGTTCAGACGCAGCTCGGCTTCATCGGCAAAGGCCGGCAGCACGTGCAGCAGGTTGAGCATCGTGCGGCTGGGGGCGTGGTCGATGTTCGCCATACAGCGGGATCCAAACGGCAGGCCGGCATCTTACGGAGTGCCATTGCGCCCCCCTTCACGGTTGCGCGAGCAGCGGCTCCAGCTTGGTGCGCAGGTAGCGCAGAAAAGGCGCTGCGCTGAGGGGGCTGCCGCTCACCCGGTGCACCAGCTCCTCGCCATTCACGGCGCGGCCCAGGGGCCACACCCGTTCGGCCAACCAATGGCGCAGGCTGGCCTCATCACCGGCCGCCACCCTGCCGGCGATGGGGCCCAGCTCCCGTTCCATGGCTTCGGCCAGCTGGGCGCTGATCAGGTGACCCAGCGCATAGGAGGGGAAGTAGCCAAACAGGCCCTCGGCCCAGTGGATGTCCTGTAGACAGCCTTCGGCGTCGTTGGCGGGCTGGACCCCCAGCAGCTCCCGCATGCGCCGGTTCCACTGCTCGGGCAACTCCTCCACCGGCATCTCCTGCTCCAGCAAGGCCAGCTCCAGCTC
>NZ_JAGQBE010000005.1 GCF_024345475.1 Cyanobium sp. T1B-Tous | reverse complement strand
AACCGCTCCAAGCGCCGCTGGGCCTCGAGCTGACTCAGGCCCTGGGGTGTGCTCTGCAGCGCCGCCGGCACCGCCTCCACCGGGAGTGACCAGATGGGCTGGCTGGCCGAAAGCAGCACGGAACCATCAGCGATGCGGACGGTTTCATCATGAACAGCTTGTCCTGACCCTGCCAGAGGGAACCGGTTTGCTCAGCTGATCAGGTTCCTGCGGAGTTGGCGAATGCGCTCCAGCAGCTCGGCGCGCTTCTGCTGCTTGAAGGCATTGCGGGCCAGGAAGTTGAGCAGGGCCACCAGGCCCACCAGCTCCAGCAGGCCCCCCAACAGGGGAATCTCGTTGATCGCCCCCAGGGTGGCGCCGGTGAGCCGCAGGGCGATCCCGGCCAGGGCCGCGAGGGCCAGGAGGCGGGCGGCGGGCAGCAGGTCGGCGAGCGACTGGAGGCGGGTGGCTCCCAGCTTCTGCAGCAGCTGGTTGAGGAACTGCAGGGGCAGCCCCGGGGTCTCCCCAAGGGGAGCCTGCTGGGCCAGGGGTGCCGCGGAGGCCACCGGGATCTCAGCTTTCAGGGGCTCAGCTTTCAGAGGCTCAGCCTTGAGGGGCTCGGGCTCGAGCGATTCGGCGAGCTTTAGCTCCGGGATCGCCTCCAAGGCAGGGGCCTCTTCCAACGGAGAGGGAACGGGCGCAACGGAGGTAGGCACGGAATCCGGCGTGGGTGCAGGCGGGCTGGGCTGGGTGTCGACGTCTGCCAAGTCAGCAAGCAGCACAGACCGCGGTCGTTATAGGGCGGGCTTCAGCCGGCGGCCAGCCCCTTCTCGTCAAACACCCCCTCAAACAACACCGAACTCAGATAGCGCTCGCCGGAATCGGGCAGCACCACCACGATCGTCTTGCCCGCATAGGCGTCCTCCCGGGCCAGGCGCAGGGCTGCGGTGGTGGCCGCACCACAGGAGATGCCGGCCAGGATGCCCTCCTCCTTCATCAGGCGGCGGGCCATGGCCACGGCCTCCTCGTCCGTCACGGTTTCGACCCGATCCACCAGGTCGAGCGCGAGGTTGGTGGGCACAAAACCCGCACCGATGCCCTGGATCTTGTGGGGCCCCGGCTTGAGCTCCTGGCCCGCCTTGGCCTGGCTGATCACGGGACTGTTGCTGGGCTCCACCGCCACCGACACCAACGGCTTGCCGAGGGTGCCCTTGATGTAGCGGCTCACACCCGTGATCGTGCCGCCGGTGCCGACCCCCGCCACCAGCACATCCACCTGGCCGTCGGTGTCGGTCCAGATTTCCGGGCCGGTGGTGTCGTGGTGGATCTGGGGATTGGCCGGGTTGGAAAACTGCTGCAGCAGCACGTAGCGGTCGGGATCGGAAGCCGCCATCTCCTGGGCCGCTCCGATCGCTCCGGACATGCCCATGCGGCCCTCGGTGAGCACCAGGTGGGCCCCATAGGCCGTGAGCAACTTGCGCCGCTCCAGGCTCATGGTTTCCGGCATCGTGAGGGTGAGGGGAATGCCCTTGGCCGCCGCCACGAAGGCCAGGGCGATGCCCGTGTTGCCACTGGTGGGCTCCACCAACTCCTTGCCGGGGCCGAGCAGGCCCTCCTGTTCCGCCCGCCAGATCATGGCGGCGCCGATGCGGCACTTCACCGAAAAGGCGGGGTTGCGGCCCTCCACCTTGGCCAGCACCCGGGCCTGGCACCCCTCGGTCACCCGATTGAGTTGCACCAAGGGGGTCTTGCCGATCGTGAGGCTGTTGTCGGCGTAGATGCTGGTCATCCGAGGGGGTAGGGGAAACGGGAGTGGGGGAAACGGGCGGGCGCCGGGGGCAGCCTAGGAATGGCCTGGGCTGCGGTCACGCCAGTCCGTAGGAGCGGCCATCGGCGGGGTCCCGCAGGCCCAGCTGCTCCCGCCAGTCGCTGATGGGGCGCTCCCAGCCCTCCTCCCAGCGGGCCGCCACTAGGCACTGGGCCTGATGGCCGATCGCCATGCCATGGGCCATGGCGCGGCTGAGCTCCTCGAAGCGCTCGAGCTGAAAGCGGAAGCTGGCCAGCTGGCCGGCGGTGGTGAGCAACACGTAGGCCGGGAAGCCGATCTGGGCGGCGGTGATCGCCAGCACCCCGCTCTCGCCCGCGGGCATGGTGCCAAAGCCACTCACCACATGGTGGATGTCGTGGGTGGTGGCGACCCGCTGGGTGAGCCACTGGGCCTCGGTGGTGGTGGGCCGCGGCCGGAAGAACTCGGGGTCGTAGTGGAGCCGGCGAATCAGCTCGGCATAGCCGCGGCCCAGGCTGCCCTCAGGCAGCTGGATCAGGTGATCGATGTCGGGCTGCAGGGGGGGATAGCGCTGGTCGAGCATCTCGGCGCCGCCGGGCACGGCCCGAAAGCGGCGCACCGCATCCCCCATCTGGGGGCTGTCGATCATGTTGTCGACCAGATCCGCCACCGAGCTCAGATCACCGCCGCTGCGGCCGATCGCCGCGAGCAACTTGAGGTTGTTGGCCGCCCGCAGCAACTCCCCGAACCGTGACATGCAGGTGCCAGCACTGTCCCCCAGGATGGCCCGCTTCTGGGAAGCTGGGCAACCGCTCCGCGCAGGATCCTGAAGCGCCATGGACGCCACCGCCCGGGCCCTGATCGAGTCCCTCGGACTCAGCCCCCATCCCGAAGGGGGCTGGTATCGGGAACTGCACCGCAGTGCCCATGGGGTGAGGCGTGATGCTGACGCGGCCCCACGCAGGGGCCTCACCGTGATTGCCTTCCTGCTCCCCCGTGGCGAGATCAGCCGCTGGCATCGGGTGGCAGGGGCCGATGAGGTGTGGCTGTATGCGGCCGGTGCCCCCCTCCAGCTGCACCACCAGGATCCGGACACCGGACGCAGCCAACGCCTAGGGCTGGGCCCCTTCGATCCGGCGGGTGGGGACCAACAGCCGATGCGGGTGATTCCGGCCGGCCACTGGCAGGCGGCCCGATCCACGGGGGCGTGGACCCTGGTGCACTGCTGCGTGGGCCCGGGCTTCGCCTTCGAAGACTTCAGCCTGCTGCGCGATCTGCCGTGTCAGGAGTGGCCCGACGGCCTCGATCCGGACCTGATCTGATCAGGCCGGCTCCCACTCGATCTTCACCACATCGAGGGGGCCACGGCCGCCGCGATTGAGCTCGGTGGCGGCCCGCAGCGCCGCCTCATGGGTGTGAAACAGGAACGCCTCACTGGTGCTGCCCACATCCACCAGCTTTTGCTCCTCACCGGCGATGGCCAGAAAGGTGCCATTGCTCAGGCGCTTGAGGGCGTAGCGCTCAGCCTGGGTGCAGTCCATCGGGTGGGATGGATCGATCTCTGGAGCCCAGAAATGCATGGTCCTGGAACCTGTCTTGCCAACGCTAGCCAGGCCGGCCAGGGGCGACCACACCGGGCAGGATGAGCTCCAGCAGGGCGCCGCCGTCCGGTTGGTTGCTGGCCTGGATGCGTCCCCCGTGGGTGACGGCGATCTGCTGCACGATCGAGAGGCCGAGGCCGCTGCCGGTGCGCTGGCCCCGGGCCCGGGCCGGATCCCCCCGGTAGAAGCGCTCAAACAGATGGAGCAGGTCGTCCTCACTGAGACCGGACCCCTGATCCGCCACCCCGATCTGGCACCAATCCCCACGGCGGGCGAGGCTGACGTCCACCACCCCGCCGTCGGGGCTGTAGCGCAGGGCGTTGTCGAGCAGGTTGAGCAGGGCCCGGTGCAGCCGGGAGCTGTCGCCGCGAACCTGCAACTGGGCTGGCGCCTGCAGATCGAGGCGGATGCCGCGGGGATCGGCCAGGGGACGCAGGTTGGCCCACACCTGCTCCACCAACGACGGCAGATCCACCAGGGTGGCTCTCTGGCCCAGCCCCGGCAGGGTGTTCTCCAGGCGGGACAGCTCGAGCAGGTCTCCGACCAGTTCCTGCAGCCGCAGCAGCTCCCGTTGCAGCCGCTCCACCAGCCGGGCGTTCTGGCTGTTGACCTGGGCGGCCAGGCTGTCGCCCACCAGCAGCAAGGCCGTGAGGGGCGTTTTCAGCTCGTGGGCCACGTCACTCACCCAGCGCTCCTGCTGTTCGAGTTGGGCATCGAGGGAGCGGCGGCTCTGGAGCTGCACCCCGAGCCAGCCATCGCGGCCCGGCACCACCATCACATCGAGATCCTGGCCGCCTGAGTGCCATTCCAGCCGCTGGGGCCGGTCCTGGCGGCGGGCGATGCGAATGCTGCTGGCCAGCTCGGGGTCGGTGCAGATCTCAGTGAAGGGCTGGCCCACCAGCAGCCGGCCCGCATCCAGCTGGAGAATCCGTTCGGCCCGCGGATTGATGTGGCCGATGCTGCCGCTGCGATCCAGCAGGATCCAGCCGGTGGCGGAGGAATCCATCCAGCTCAGCAGTTGCCGGGCCCGGGGCAACCCGCGCGACAACCCACCCCGCCGGCGCCAGAGGCCCAGCAGCAGGCCGAACCCGAGCCCGAGGCCGGCCCCCAGGGCCAGCGCCACCACCAGCTCCAGGGACCTAGCCAAACCGGTAGCCGAAACCGCGCACGGTGATCAAATGCACCGGAGCGGAAGGATTCTCCTCCAGCTTTTCGCGCAGCCAGCGGATGTGCACATCCACGGTCTTGCTGTCGCCGATGTAGTCGATACCCCACAGCTGCTCGAGCAGCTGGTCGCGGCTCCAGACCCGCCGGGGGTGCTGCATGAACAGCTCCAACAGGCGGTACTCCTTGGGGGAGAGGTTCACCTCCAGACCATCGCGGGTCACCCGGCATTCCTCCTGGTAGAGGCAGAGATTGGCGTGCTCCAGCACCCGCGCCCGGCTCACCGGACTGGCCGAGCGGCGCAGCAGGGCCCGGCACCGGGCCACCAGCTCCCGCATGCCGAAGGGCTTCACCAGGTAGTCGTCGGCCCCCACCTCCAGGCCCAGCACCCGGTCGGTTTCGGTGTCGCGGGCACTCACCACCAGGATCGGGGTCTGGTTGCTGTGCTGGCGCAGCTGGCGGCAGACATCGAGCCCCCCCATGCCCGGCAACATCAGATCGAGCACCACCAGCGCAAAGCCCTGGCCCTCCGGCGCCCGCTGCAGCATCTGCAGGGCATCGCGACCATTGCCGCAGGCCTGCACGGCGAAGCCCTCCAGCTCCAGGGCCTCGCGAATGGTTTCGCGGATCGTTTCGTCGTCTTCGACGACGAGCAAGGACGGCTGCATCTCGCCATTCTCTCCGGCCACCTCCACCCCCCAGAACGCGGCTTCAACCACAGCGATACCCCTGCCCGCGCACGGTGGTGAGCAGGGCCGGCCGGGCCGGGTCCTCCTCCAGCTTCAGCCGCAGCCAGCGGATGTGCACATCCACTGTTTTGGGATCCAGTTCAATCGCCTCGCTCTCGCCCCAGACCCGCACCAGCAGCTGCTCCCGGCTCCAGATCCGGCGGGGATGCTCCAGAAAAAAGCGCAGCAGTCGGAACTCCCGGGGCGAGAGGGTCACCTCGGCGCCGTCCCGGCTGACCCGGTGTTCCTCCACCAGCATGGCTACCGGTCCGCAGCGCAACACCGTGGTGGGCGTAAGCCCGAGCTGGTGACGGCGCACCAGGGCCCGGCAGCGGGCCAGACACTCGGCCAGCCCAAACGGGAAAGGGAGCACGTCGTCGGCTCCCGCCTCCAGGCCCCCAATCCGATCGGCCTCCGCGCTGCTGGCCGCCAGCATCAGCACCGGCACTGGCAGCGGAGCCCTGCGCACCTGGCGGCACAGCCCAGCGGCGCCCTCACCCAGGCTGCCGTCAACAACCAGCAGGTCCCAGGCCGAGGGGTCGGCGAGCCGCTCGGCCGCTTCGGCGGCATCAAGGCAGCCCCGCACCGCAAAGCCCTCCGCACAGAAGGCCTGCTCGAGCTGGGAGCCGGCGGTGGAATCGGGATGAACCAGCAACAGCCGAATCGGCGGCTGGCTCATCGATGCGGGTTCCGCTGATGGGGGAGATGGCTCACCACAAGGCGCCGCTGGGAATCGATCTGGAGCCAGCCCTCATCCCGCAGGGCCCCGAGGATGCGGGTCACGGTGACCCGGGTGGTGCTCAGGGTGCTGGCCAGCTCCTGGTGGGTGAGCTTGATCTGCAGACGCAGACCCTGCTCGCAGGGCTGGCCATAGTCGTTGGCGAGCAGCTCCAGGAAGCCGCGCACCCGGTCTTCGATGCGGCGCAGGCCCAGCAGGGCCAACAGGGCCTCACTCTGGCGGTAGCGGGCCGCCATGCCCTGGAGCAGCCCCATCGCCAGATGGGGGGAGCGCTGGATCTCCTCGCAGCTGACGCAGAGCAGATCGGTATCCACCAGGGTGGTGGCCGCATAGGCCTCCACGTTGGTGAGGGGATCGCCGAAGGGTTCGTTGGGGCCGGCCAGGCCCAGCAGCAGCTCGTCGCCCTGGATGGAGATGGCGGTGAGCTTCACCATGCCCCGCACCACCAACCAGACATTGCGCTTGAGCAGGGGCACCTGGCTGCCGGCCGACAGGTGCACCAGGCTGCGCTTCTCGTAGCTGGTCTCGAGCAGGTCACGGAAGCTGTCGCTGCGACCCGGTTGGAGGGAAGGCGTGAACACCATCGCGGAGCAGGCCAGGGGCTGGAGCAACGCTATGGAGGGCTCCTCCCGGCCAGGAAAAGGGCCGGTAGTGCACGGTTTAAGGGTCGGTTAGGGCAGGGGCGGCGGCGAGGAGCTAACTGCTGGATCCCCTGACCTGGTGGCGGCCATCAGGCTGTAGGCCAGGGACATCGCCCCGGGATCGGGATGCCCCAGGCTGCGCTCGCCATGGGGCCGGGCACGGCCGAGCCGGGGCAGCAGTTGGGCGGTGGCCAGGGCCGCCTCAAAACTGGCGGCGGCGGCCTGGTGCAGGGCCTGCTCCAGGCTCTCGCCCGCCTGCACCCCGGCCCCAAGCCGGTCGCTGAAGGGCTGGAGGGCATCCACCATCGTCTTGTCACCGGGAACGGCCTTGCCCAGGGCCATCACGGCCTGCAGGGCGGCGGCCACGGCGGCGGCGATGCTGTCGCCATCGAGGGTGTCCGCGCTGGCAATCTGTTGGCCGGCCGCCATGAGCGCCCCTCCCCACAGGGCACCGGAGGTTCCACCCCCCTGATCCGACCAGGCCTCCCCCGCTTCGATCAACAACGCGGCGGTGCTGCCGCCCCCGGCCAGGGTGTTGGCCGCACTGCTGAGGGCCCCCTGAATGCCACGCACCATGCCCAGCCCGTGGTCGCCATCACCGGCCACCGCATCGAGACCCCCGAGTTCCTCCTGCCGCTGGATCAGCTCCCGTTCCACCGCACGCATCCGCTCGAGCAGGGCCTGCTGGTCGGCGGTGCCGGAGCCAGCGGTGACAGGCCGAGGGGTGGCAGCTGGCGCCCCTGGCACGGTCAGCTCCTCGGCTGGGACTGCACCCGCGGGGGCCTCTGGATGCCGCTCGAACACCCCACGCCGGTAGGCCGGGCTGTCCGCCGCCGCCATCCAGAGGAGTTCCAGCTCCCCATCCAACCAGCACACACTGAGGGACACCCCGGCCATGTCGAGGCTGGTGACCAGCTCACCGCATTCGCAGTCGGCCATCACCACCCCCGCCGCGTCCAGCTCTGCGGCCACGGCGCCGAACAGGGCAAACAGCTCCTCGTATTTGAAGTTGCCCAGCCCATTGAGCAGCACCACCACCCGTTGCTGGGACTGGGGCACCTCGGCGGGCCGCTCGGCCAACAGCCGATCCACCAGCAGCGCCGCCAGCTCCTGGGCTGGAACGATCGGCCCCTCGCTCAGCCCCGGCTCGCCATGGAGGCCCATGCCGATGGCCATGCGCTGCTGGGGCACCGTGAACAGCGGCTCGCTGGCGCCCGGCAGGGTGCAGCCGCTGAAGGCCACCCCCAGGGAGCGGGTGCGTCCATTCGCTTTCCGGGCCAGCCGCTCCACCGCGTCGAGGTCGAGTCCGGCCTCGGCCGCAGCCCCGGCGATCTTGTAAACCACCAGGCCGCCGGCGATGCCCCGCCGCAGCTCGGGCTGGTCCGCAGGAGCGCTGGCCATGTCATCGGTGACGGCCACGATGCGCACGTCGATGCCCTGATGCCGAAGCCGTTCCGCCCCCAGGCTGAAATGGAGCATGTCGCCGGCGTAGTTGCCGAAGGCCAGCAGCAGGCCGCCCCCCCGCTCCACGGCGCTCCCCACCCGGTACACCTGGCCCGCCGAGGGGGAGGCAAAGATGTTGCCGCACACGGCCCCGGCGGCCAGGCCCCGACCCACCAGACCCGCAAAGGCCGGGTAGTGGCCCGAACCGCCACCCGTCACCACGCCCACCTGGCCTGCAGGGATCGGCGCCAGCCGCACCACGCCGCCATCGACACGGCGCACATGGCGGGGATGGGCCTGCACAAAGCCGTCGATGGCCTGGCTGGCGAAGTCCGCCGGATCGGTGGGGAGGTGGGTCATGGCCCAGGTTATGCAGCGTCCGTTGGCAAGGCCACAGGACCCCGCAGGATCCAGAGACGGCTGCCCTGCTGCCAGAGCAGCCAGAGCTCATCGCCGCTGCGCAGGGAGCGGCCATGCAGCTCCGCCAGGGATAGGGACGCCGCCGCCGTGACGGGAACCTGACGCACCGAGACGCCCGGCGGCACGGCGCCCAGATTCGGCGGCCAGGGCTTCTCCACTCCCCCCGTCCAAAGCGCTTCCAGGGCCCGCGTCTGGGCCGGGAGCAGCCACCACTGGCGCCGTTGCACCGCCACCAGGGCTGGGCTTGGGGGCTCCTGGGGCCATTCGCCCCGGGCCACCTGGCGAACCAGGGCGAAGGCCGCCCCCGGCTGAGCCGGCAGCCCATCGGCCTGGCTGGGTGCACGCGTGCCCTGGCGCAACGGCCCGGGACTCCTGGCCTCGGGCTCTGTGGGCAGGGTGGAAGGGGGCGGCGGCGGCAGGGCCGACAGGCCCGGCAGGGGAATCACCGGAAGCGCCGCGGCCGCGGCCTGCTGGCTGGGCAGGCGACTCCAGCGCAGCAGGGTGGGGGTATCGTCGGGGGCGGCGAGGCGACGGGAGCGCCGGCCTTCGGCCCCGGGGGGCACCAGGGCCAACAGCAGCCATGCCTGACAGAGGCCGGCGGCGATCAGGGCCGGAGCCCAACGGCGCAGCGCCGGGTCAGCCAGCGGGCGGGGGAGCGGCAGGAAGCTGAAGTTCAAGGGGCAGGGGCAGGGAGTCGAGTTGGCTGAGCAGGCGGCGCACCTCTCCCCAGGGGGTGTCGGGATCGGGCACGATCCGCAGGCGCACCAGCCGTCGCCGCACCGACGGCGTGGCCAGCAGGCGCGCGAGCTCGGCCGATGCCACCGGCTGATTCCACAGCCGCAGGCGCCCATCAGCAGCCAGATGGACACTGACCACGCCCTGGGCCATGGGCTGCTGCTGCAGGCGCTGGGGCAGCAGCAGCACGGCCAAACCCACACCACAGAGGGCCGTGGCCAGAAGGCCATGGCCCAGCGCCAGGATCCCTGGATAGGAGAGCCCTGGCCTCAACTGGCCACCCCCTGAGGCTCGAGCACCACGGGCAGCTGGGAATGGTGCCGCAGCCAGGCCAGGGAGGCCGCCACCTCCCCGCTGGTCAAGGCGGCTGAGGGCAGAAACCGCAGCACAGCGATCCCTTTGGGGCGGGCGCGCAGGCTGCGCCCCAAACCGGCCTGGGCGATCGGGGCTCCGTTGAGCAACCACGCCCCCCGGGCCGTGCGGGCCACCGCCCAGCCAGCCCCTGCAGCTGCACTGGGCTCGGCGCGGACTTGGGGGGCCGGCTGGAGCAGGAGGGCAGGCAGGGCCGCCACCGCCAGCAGCAGCACCAAGCTGGTGGCGGTGAACGGCACCAGCAGCAGCAAGGGGCCAGTGCCAGCCGGCTGAGCCGTCACGACGGCAGGGCCGCACAGCGGCGCAGCTGCCAGCGCCGCAGGCTCTGGTTGAGCAGCAACAGGGTCATCGAAACCACGGTGAGCTGGAGGCCCACCAGGGTGGGCAGCAGTACGTCGCCGTAGCCGGCCAGGGGAGCGGTGGGCGGCAACAGCAGCTGGGGGCCGAGTTGCTTCAGCACCGCCATCAGGCCTGCCGTGGTGCCCACCAAGCCGAGCAGGGGCGCCAGCACCACCGCGGCCTGCAGCACGGCTTCACCCCCGGCCATCTGCTCCTCCCCTTCCTCAAGCAGCCGCGTCCGCTGCTCCGCCGATGGTGCTGCAGCCAAGGCTCCGCAGAGCGCCCGCCAGGGCCGCCGTCCGCGCCGCCACCAGCGCCACCAGAAGGCCAGCCGATCAAATCCCACGGTGAACACGGCCACCGACAGCAGCAGCAACGGCAGGGCGACGGGGCCGCAAGCCCGCCACAACGCACCCGACATATCCCGGCTCCCGACGGCTCAGAGGGCCGGAGGCTATGGGCCTAGCCCCGCAGGCGGCGGTATCCGCCTCACTTGACAGGAGCGATCAGCAGAGGATCCATCAGCCAGCGGCGGCATCGCCAAGCGATCGCACCGGGGGCAGGCCCGCGATCCCCTGCACAGGAAGGCTGTAGCCCCCCTCGCGGAACAGCCGCAGGCAGGCCTCCACCACGGCGGGGTCGTAGAGGGTGGCCTTGCCCTCTTCCAGCACGGCCAGGGCAGCGTCCAGCCCCTTGGCAAAGCGATAGGGGCGATTGGTCGCCATCGACTCCACGGTGTCGGCCACGGCCAGGATCCGACCCAGCAGGCTGATCTGATCGCCCACCAGCTGCTGGGGATAGCCACTGCCATCGAGCCGTTCGTGGTGATGCAGCACCGAGTCGGCCACGGGCCAGGGGAAATGGATGGCCTGCAGCACCTCGTGGCCGGCGCGCACGTGGGTGCGCATCAGGGCCATCTCCTCGGCGGAGAGCTGGGTGGGCTTGGTGAGGATCTCGGCGGGGATGGTGAATTTGCCGATGTCATGCACCATGCCGCTGATGCGCAGGCCCTGAAGCTCGTGATCGCTGAGGCCCATCTCCCGGCCGATGGCACAGGCGAGATCCGCCACCCTGGACTCGTGGCCCGCTGTGTAGGGGTCCCTCCGTTCATTCAGCATCACCAGCGACGCCACGATCTCCTCCAAGCTCTGGAGGGTGTCCTGCTGGTATTGCTCGGCCCGCTTCTCGGCGGCTTTGCGATCCGAAATGTCACGGATGTTGCACTGAATCACCTCCTCATCGCCCACCCGGTAGACGTTGCTGACGAACTCCACCTCCTTAACGAGGCCAGCCTTGGTGGTGAGGGGTAGGTCTTCATAGCGGATATAGCCCTTTTCCTGCAATTCCGCATAGGCGTTGAGTGCCAATTGCTTGTCGGCAAAGGCGCCAATCTCCCAGAGTTGTTTATCGAGCAGCTCCTCCTTCGTGAATCCCAGCAGCGCGCAGATGTAGGGGTTGGCTGCCGTGATACGACCGGTAGCCAGCTCCAGGATCAGGATTCCATCCTGGGCATTGTCGGCCAGCATGCGGTAGCTGAGTTCGCTGGCGGTGAGGGCCTGGCGGGCTTCCACTTCGGCTTGAACATCCCGCCATCCAGCCACCAGACCCGTCACCCGTCCAAGGGCATCGAGCAGCGGCCGGCGGAACAGGGACACCCAGCGATACTGTCCCTCGCTGGTGCGCAGACGCATCTCCATCCGCGTGGCCGCGGGGCCCTGGGAGCCAGCTAGCTCAGGACGACTGAACTGGGCTTGGTCGTCCGGGTGGATCACCGTGAGCATCGGGTTGCCGATCAGCTCTGCCGGGGTCCAGCCCGCCAATGTGAACACCGATGGGGAAATCCATTCGATCATTCCGGCGGCATTGGTGCGCACCACAACGTCCAGGGCGTTTTCGGCAATCAGCCGGTAGTTCGCTTCGCTCTGCCTGAGGCTGGCGCGGGATTCCTCCAGGTCGGTCACTTCAGCCAGCTGGGCCAGGAAATAGCGAATCTGACCGCCGCGTGAGCGGATCGTCGAGAGGGAAAGATCGGCCCACACCACCTCACCGTCGGGCCGGAGATAGCGGTAGCGGGTGTGGCAACTGGGCACACGCTGGGCCAGGAGCTCCGCCACCTTGGCCTGGTCTTGGGCCAAATCCTCCGGTGGAGGATCTGCTGCCAGCGCAGGCTGCGCAGGGTGGCCGCGTCGCGACCAAACAGGCGGCAGGCGGCCTCGTTCACCTGCAGAAAGCGCCCATCCGGCGCCAGCAGGCACACCCCGAAGGCGGCGTTCTCCAATCCCTGGGCAAACATCTGGCGCGCTTGGCCCAGATGCTCCTCGCTGCGTTGCCGCTGGCCGGCCAACACCATCGCCACCGCGGCCGTGCAGAAGAAGACGAGCAATCGCACGGCCAGATCAGGGCTGGCCGGCGTGCCCTGGTGCCATTCCGAGAGGAGCCCCAGCACCAGGGCCAACACCGCCAGCCCCCCCACCTGCCTGGGCGTGGCGAAGGCCACCGCCATCACCATCGGCAGCCAGTAATAGGAGAGGCGCACCAGATCCGGCGCCGCCAAATCCAGCAGGGCCAGGCCCAGCAGGGCTCCCACCAGGGCCAACAACCGGCGATCCCGCCAGACAGGTGGCAACAGAGGAATCAGCTGGGCCATGGCCACTCACCAGATCGGACGTTGGAAGGCCGCGTCCCCGAGGGGATGTCCACCCGCGCCTACCCCAATCCTGGTGCAGATCAGCCCTGTTTAGTTGCAACCCCTGGCTGGCTGATCACAACGATCCGCCAGCCCCGCCAGCCAGTGCTGCAGATCCTGCAAGGCTTCGGAGCGCAGGCGGTAATAGATCCAGCGCCCCTGCTCGCGGGCCTCGATCAGGCCGGCCTCCCGCAGCACCTTGAGGTGAAAGGACAACTTCGACTGGGCCAGGCCGAGCTCGCCGGTGAGATCGCAGACGCAGCGCTCCCCGCCCCCCAGCGCCTCGATCACCTGCAGTCGCAGCGGATCGGCCATGGCCCGCAGCAGCTGGCGGGCCTGGCGCGCTTGGAGAGGGGGATTGTGTTCCAGAGCACCCATGCAGCAAGTTTAGTTGATGAATCAACTCTTGTTGATCTAATTTCCGTTCAACGTCTTGGTGGGCCCTTTGAAAATCGGCATCAACGGCTTCGGCCGCATCGGCCGCCTGGTGTTCCGGGCCCTCTGGGGCCGCCCGGGCATTGAGCTGGTGCATGTCAACGACAGCGGCGGCGACGCCGGCACCGCCGCCCACCTACTGGCCTTTGATTCGGTGCACGGCCGCTGGCAGCAGGCGGTGCAAGCCAACACGCGAGGGTTCTTCGTGGGCGGCCAGGCGGTGAGTTTCACCCAGGAGAGCGATCCCACCGCCGTGCCCTGGCGCCAAGCCGGGGTGGAGATGGTGCTCGAGTGCACCGGCGCGTTCAAGACACCCGAAACCCTGCAGCCCTATTTCGACCAGGTGGGCCTCAAGCGGGTGGTGGTGGCCTGCCCGGTGAAGGGTCACATCGCCGGTGCCGAGGCGCTGAACGTGGTGTTCGGCATCAACCACCACCTGTACAACCCGGAGGAACACCGGCTGATCACCGCCGCCTCCTGCACCACCAACTGCCTGGCGCCGGTGGTGAAGGTGGTGCACGAAAGCTTCGGCATCCGCCACGGCTCCATCACCACCCTGCACGATGTGACCAACACCCAGCGGGTGGTGGATGGCTTCAAAAGCGACCTGCGGCGCTCCCGCTCCTGCCTGCAGAGCCTGATCCCCACCACCACCGGATCGGCCAAGGCGATCGGCCTGATCTTCCCGGAGCTGCAGGGCAAGCTCAACGGCCATGCCGTGCGGGTGCCCCTGCTCAACGCCTCCCTCACCGATGCGGTGTTTGAGCTGGCACGACCCACCACCGCCGAGGAGGTGAACAGCGCCTTTGAGGCCGCCGCCAACGGCCCGCTGGCCGGCATCCTCGGCTACGAAACCCGGCCCCTGGTGTCGGTCGACTACGTGAACGACGATCGCAGCGCCATCGTCGATGGCCTCTCGACGATGGTGGTGAACGGCACCCAGCTCAAGGTGTATGCCTGGTACGACAACGAATGGGGCTACAGCTCCCGCATGGCCGATCTGGTGAGCCATGTGGCTCTGATTGACGAGCGCTGAGGTCACCCCATGGCACGCGCCCTTTCCGCCCTGCAGCAATACGGGATCGTGACGGCCAACTACTGGGCCTTCACCCTCACCGATGGGGCGCTGCGCATGCTCGTGGTGTTCCACTTCCACGAGCTGGGGTACAGCACCCTGGAGATCGCGTTCCTGTTTCTCTTCTACGAATTCTTCGGCATCGTCACCAACCTCTATGGGGGCTGGCTGGGGGCCCGCTTCGGGCTGCGCCTCACCCTCTGGAGCGGCACCTTGATGCAGGTTGCGGCCCTGTTGATGCTGATCCCCGTGGCCGACAGCTGGCCCAAGTGGTGGAGCGTGGCCTATGTGATGGTGGCCCAGGCGATCAGCGGCATCGCCAAGGATCTCAACAAGATGAGCGCCAAGAGCGCCATCAAAACCGTGGTGCCGGACACCCCCAACGACCAGGAGCAGGGGCAGCAGCAGCTGTTCCGCTGGGTGGCCATCCTCACCGGTTCGAAAAATGCCCTCAAGGGGGTGGGCTTTTTCCTGGGGGGGCTGCTGCTCACCACGATCGGCTTCAACGCCGCGGTGGGAGCGATGGCGGCCGGCCTGTCTGTGGCCTTTGTGCTCACCCTGGTGTTGCCGGCGGACATCGGCCGCATGAAGCAGAAACCAGGCTTCAGTGCCCTGTTCTCCAAATCCCAAGGCATCAACGTGCTGTCGCTGGCGCGGTTTTTCCTGTTCGGCGCCCGGGATGTGTGGTTTGTGGTGGCCCTGCCGGTGTTTCTGCAGACGGCCCTGGGCTGGCGCTTCTGGGAGGTGGGCGGCTTTATGGGCCTGTGGGTGATCGGCTACGGCATCGTGCAGGGTTCAGCTCCGGCCCTGCGACGCAGCTGGGGCCAAAGCGGGCCGCCAACCCCGGCTGCCGTGGAGTTTTGGAGTGCGGTGCTCACCGCCATTCCAGCCCTGATCGCCATGGCCCTGTGGCGCCAGGTGGGCCAGCCAGGCGTGGCGGTGGTGGCGGGACTGGCCGCCTTCGGGGTGGTGTTCGCCATGAATTCCTCGATCCACAGCTACATGGTGCTGGCCTACACCGATGCGGAAGCGGTGAGCCTCAACGTGGGCTTCTATTACATGGCCAATGCCGCCGGCCGCCTGATTGGCACCGTGCTGTCCGGTGCCCTGTTTCTGGTGGGAGGCCTCCAGGCCTGCCTGTGGGTCTCCAGCGGCCTGGTGGCCGCCGCCTGGCTGGTGAGCAGCCGACTGCCGGCTTTGCCCAGGCCGGAATGTCCGGCCTAGGGGCCCCGCTCAGAAGCGGAACTGGGTTTGGATCACCCCGCCCCAAAGGTCTTTGTCATTCACCTGGTTGGAGCTGTTGGTGATGTAGAAGAGGCCCGGGGTGATTGAGATGTGGTCTGTCACCTGGACCTTGTAGTAGAGCTCCAGCGAGAGGGGATTCTCCACGCCCGTGCCTGCACTGGGGTTTTGGCCGAGGGCGATGCCGGCGGCGTTGCCCTTGGCGAAGGCGTCATCCCACTGCAGGGCCACATACCAGGATTGGGAATCAGCCGCACCGCCCACACCGCCGCTGATATCGGTGAAGCCATAGCCGGCGCTGATCGAGGGAATGATGCCGGAGTCCACGGGCTGCCAGTAGCCAGCCACCGAGAAGCTGTTGGAGTTCTGATTGGTCACCAAGGAGCTGTTGGCGGTGCCATTGGCATTGATGGTGCGGGTGCCAAAGGTGCCGTTGCGATAGGCCACCGCCGCACCCCAGTTGGTGCCCTTGTAGCCGAGTTGGGCCGTGGTGTTGAGGCTGCCGTCGCTGTCAAAGATCCCCTCGTTGGAGATTTCACCGTCCTGGGCGATGAAGTTGAGCGAGGCGTTCCAGAAGCCCTGGCCCTTGGCCACCTTCTGCTTCCAGACCGCACCAAAGCCCTGGCCCGTCACCTTGTTGTAGACGCCCGGTGTGCCGGCAACGGCAAAGAAATCAAGCAGCTGGGAGCGGTAGGCGCTGGGGATGAAGGCCAGGATCTCGGTGTTGCGCACCAACGCACCAGCGGTGAGGGTGAACTGCTGACCCACGGGGAACTGGTAGTAGAGGCGATCGATGGAGACCGTGTCGATCCCCCCGGCGCCGGCAGCGCCGGCATTGGTGCTGGAAGCCTTATCCAGCTTGAACAGGCTGTCGCCGGCATTGAACGGGCTCGAAGCCGTGAAATTTCCCGAACGCAGGCGGGTTTTGAGCAGATCCTTGCCGGTGAAGCTGGTGTCTAGATTCAGTCGCACGTCGTAGTTGAAGGTGGTGCGGTCCTGCTTGCCCACTGTTTTCGTCAGATCCGCTCCGCCAGAGGGATTCCGTTCTTTGTAGGTGGTGTCGGAGTCATAGGAGGGAACGCCACCGAGGATGAAGTTCACCTCGCCCTTGAGCTTGGTGGTGGTGGAGAACTGTTGGGCTTCCAGGGTGCCCACCTTGGCCTCGAGGCCATCCACCCGGCCCTTGAGCACGGCGAGTTCTTGTTTGAACTCATCCATCAAGCGCTGCAGCTCATCGGTCACTTCGGTGACGCGGTCGAGGCAGGCATTGAGCAGGGCGGCCGCCTCAAAGCGGCTCATGGCCTGGCCGCCCTTGTAGGTGCCCTCGGGATAGCCAGCCACGCAGCCGTACTTTTCCACCAGGTTGGTGAGGGCCTGGTAGGCCCAGTCGCTGGGGCGCACGTCAGAGAACTGGTTGACGCTGGTCACCTGGTTTTTAGATCGCCAGGCCTTGAGTTCATCGATCTCCTGCTGCTGCATGTAGCCGTCGATGGCCGCTGCCCCATCGAGGCCCTCGATGCCATTGGCCAGCGCAGCGCATGGGGAGAGCAGGCTGACGCTCGCTGACGCCAGCAGGATCTGGGCAAGACGGGACATCGGGTCCTCACGGGAAACCGCGGCACCCTATAGGGCTTCCTTCTCGGAGCCGCGGCCCAGGCAGGCAGCCTGGAAGGTGACCTCAGCAATCGCGGCCCATGAAAAAGGGGGCTCGATGAGCCCCCCGTGAAAGCTGGATCACACGATCCGAACACTCACTCCTTGATCCGTGCCACCGCTTTCTGGGCTTGAGCCTGGATCGAATCGCGCAGCGGCACATAGCCGAGGTCGTCGGCCAGGGCCTGGGCTTTATCACTCAGGATGAACGTGATCATCTCACGCAAGGATTTTGCCTTGTCTCCATTGCCCTTGGCGTAGAAGAGGAGATAGGTGAGCGTGGCGATCGGGTAAGCACCCGCGGCGGAGGGGTTGGGGTTAGTACCAGCCAGGTTCTTATCGAGCTTGATGCTGGCCAGAGCCTTGGCTCCGGAGGCAGCGGTGGGAAGCACGAATTCACCGGCCTTGTTCTGCACGGCGGCGGCCTTGATACGTCCCTTGACGAAAGACTGGTTCACATAACCAATCGAGCCATCCGTGGTGTTGATGGTACCGGAAACACCCTCATTGCCCTTGCCGCCCACACCCACTTTCCAGTTCACCGACTTGCCGTTACCAATCGTCCACTCTTTCGAGAACGACTGCAGCGATTCGGTGAAGGCCGCGGTGGTGCCAGAACCGTCGGAGCGATGCACCACCGTGATCTTGCCGTCACCACAACCGAGCTGCTTCCAGTTGTTGATCGATCCCATGAAGATCGACACCACCTGCTTCTGGGTGAGCTTCAGGGAGCAGCCAGACTTGTTGTAGGCCACAGCAATCGAGCCACCCACGGTGGGGATCTGAACCACACCACGAGACACTTTCTTAATGTCTTTTTCGCTGATCGGGTCATCGGAAGCACCGAAGGCCACCGTTTCATTCAGGAACGCCTTACGGCCACCACCAGAGCCAATGCTCTGATAATTCACTTTGACGCCACCGGATTTGGCCAGCATGGAAAACCAACGCTGGTAGATACCATCAGGGAATGTGGCGCCCGCACCGGCCAGACGAACAGCTGCCTGGGAAGCTGCTCCGCCAACAAGACCAGCAAAAACCAGGGCTGTAAAAGATCGCTTTAGGAAAGTCATTGGATAAGAGACAGTTCCTCATCAATTAAAGCAACCCGACTCCCTGGCGAACGTTATGGAGCCATTAAGAGGTGGCAAAGCCATGGGTGCAGATCGTCCTTACTAAGCAAGCGGCGATCACAAAAAAGCCTCCCCGACTGGGGAGGCCTTGGATGTGTGAGAGGGGCAGTTGAGGACTGCGTGAGGAGCTGATAAGGGATCTAAGGATCAGAAACGGAATTGAGTCTGAATCACACCACCCCATCCATCACCAACAGAGTCCTTGACCATATCCTGCACCCAGAAAAGGGCAGGCGTGATGGAAATGTTGTCGGTCACCTGGAACTTATAGAAAATCTCATACATCCAGCCATCGCTCGGGGAAGCGCAAACTGAAGTGCTGTTACAAGCAGATCCAGTGGTCGGATTGTTGTTGGGATTGGCGGCTTGGCCGAAGGCGAAGCCTGCGGAGTTCCCCTTCATGAAAGCGTCATCCCACTGCAGTGCAACGGTCCAGGACTGGGAATCCATGGCGGCGCGACTGGAGCTGAAGCGGCGTTGCGGATCTGCCGATGTGGCGTAGCTGCCGCTCATGTCGTTGAATCCATAGCCAACACTGATGGAGGGAATCCAACCGGTTTCCAGCGGTTGCCAGAAGGCACCCACCGACATGCTATTGGAGGTTTGACCAGACACCAGGGCATTACCTGCGTAGCCATTCCCGACTCGGACGCGAGAGCCCTCGGAACCATAGCGATAGCCGAGCGCCACGCCATAATTTTGCCCCTTGAAGCCAAGCTGGGCATTGATATTCTGGGCACCGTCGTTGTTAAACATGCCGGTGGTGGAGTCGTTACCCCGCTCGGCGATGTAGCTGGTGTCAAATGTGAAGTAGGGATTGCCCTTCTTCACACTTTGCTTCCACTGAGCAGCAAAGCCAGCACCGGTAGCCTTGTTATAGACACCCGGAGCACCGGCTAGGCCAAAGAAATCAAGAATCTGGGCTTTGTACGCAGATGGCAAGAAACCGACCACTTCGGTGTTCCGAAGCAGGGTACCTGCGGTCAACTTAATCTCCTTGCCCACTGGGAAGGTGTAGTAGAGACGGTCGATCCAAACGTTGCTCTGAGCACCATCGCGGGCCGTCTCAGCCTTATCCAGCTTGAACAAGTTGTTGCTGCTGGAGCCGAAGGGTGCAGAACTGAAGTTACCACTGCGCAGACGGGTACGCAGCAGGTCTTTACCAGTCCAGCTCGTGTCGAAGCTCAGGCGGACGTCGTAGTTGAAGGCAGTTTTGTCAGGAGTACCGCTAGAGGTACGGGGATAATCAGGCACCCCACCCAGGATCATGTTCACCTCACCCTTCAGCTTGGTGGTGGTGGAGAACTGCTGAGCCTGCAGCTGGCCCACCTTCGACTCGAGGCCATCCACACGGGAGGTGAGCACGGTGAGCTCGGAGTCAAACTCGTTGAGCAGCTTCTGGAGCTCGTCGGTGACCTCGGAGATGCGATCGAGGCAAGCGTTCAGCAGGGCCGCCGCTTCATAGCGGGTCATGGCGTTGCCGCCCTTGAACTTGCCATTGGGATAACCGGCCACACAGCCGTACTTCTCCACCAGGTTGCTCAGCGCTTGATAGGCCCAGTCGGTGGGCTGCACATCGGAAAACTGGTTGACGCTGGTCACCTGGTTCTTGGATTCCCAGGCGCGGAAGCGATCCACGTCTTGCTGCTGCATGTAGTCGTTGATGGCAGCAGAGCCGTTCAACGAAGCCAGATCTTGGGCAGAAGCGGCCAGGGGGGCCGTCAGGCTGGCGCCGGCCAGGGCCAGCAGCAGCTTTTTGGAAAGGGTCATCGGGTCCTCACACCGATAGGGGTGATTTCACAAAGGAAATCCCGCGCAACCTATCGAGGGTGATGTGCAGCGACGAGCAAGCGCGCTACACACCGATGGTGCTCCAGAACACATGTCGCGGCATCAAAAAAACAGCCGGCCATAGGACGTTTCGGGAGCGTCGGACGGGGGCTTCAGGGCAGTGGCATCTACCTCGCCCGCCAGTTCAGCCAGCTGTTGACGCAACCAGTGCCGGAACACCAGCAGGGCACCCAGGTCGGCCAGGCGCTCCTCGTCCAACATCCAAAAGCAGTTGGGGCTCAGCATGGCCTCACCAACGGAGAGAACTATCCAACCTCTAGCCAAAGCGGGCCACAGCGCGCCTTAACCCGCTCTTCACCAGGAACCAGGACCGGGCCAGCCACGGCCTGGGCAGCAGGGCCCGCCAGAGACGCTGCCGCTGGCTGGGCGGCAGCAGATCGCCGGCCAGCTCGCGCCACTGCTCCCAGCAATGGCGTTGATGCTGCACCAGCAGCCACTCCAACTGGGGAAAAACCTCCTCCAACGGACCGGGCACCTGATCGTGGATGGCGCGCTGCAGCACCTGCAAGTCGTTGAATTCCCCGAGCAGCTCCTGCGCCTGCTTGAAGCGCCCGATCCAGCCGGCCGTCTGAGCGCCCTCGACGGCCGACAGGTTTTCGAGCCGATAGCGGGCCTGCTTGATCCGGCGGCGCAGCTCGTGCAACACCTCCACCTCGCCCTCCGCACTGCTCACCTGCCAGCCCGGATGGAGAAACAGGCTGGCCAGGCAGGGCCCCTGCCATTCGAGCACCCACTCCCGGATCGGCTGCTCTCCCAACCGGGTGAATTCGGGCTGTTTCAACCAACGCTGCAACTGAGCCAGGCCCTCCAAATAGGAGCGGCTCTGCAGCACCTCCACCACATGGCCGTAGGCCAGCTGCCGCTCCCGGCGCAGTTGCTTGAGCACGGGCCGCAGGGCCCTCACCTCGGCCTCGGGCAGCTGGGGCAAAAAGCCATCCTCAAGGCGCTCGCGCAGCACGTCGAGATCCCGCGCCAGCCCGAGTCGGCGCACCCATTTGGCCAGGCGCTGGTCGTTGATGGCCGGAGGCAGCTGCAGGGCCGAATCGAATTGCACCACCGTGGTGCGCAGCCGGCGCATGGTGACCCGCATCTGATGGAGGGGCTCGGTTCCCTTGCCCTCGGACACCGGTGTCTGCAGCTGCACCAACTTGACGACCTGCCGCTGCAACAGATCGCGGGCAAACCGGCCGTTGCTCAGGGGTGGGGAACCTGGCTGGAACACCATGCCGAGCTCAGCGGAAGGCGGGTTTCTTGATGCTTTCGAGACTGCGCTGCAACGCCTGGCCGGTGGTGAGACCCACGGGGAGATCCCCACCGAAGGCCGTGCCGCCCACGTGCCGATACAACTTGCTTTCCACCAACATATAGGTGCTGGAAGGCATGGGAATGTAACCAGCGCGCTTCACCAAGCTGAGGCCGTTTTGGATCACATACGTCACAAATTTCTGCAGCTCCGGCCGCTGCCGCAGGGCCCGGTCGTTGACGTAGACAAACAGGGGCCTGGACAGGGGAACATAACTTTCTTTCTGAACTGATGCCACGGAAGGCAGGGCCGCCCCCCTCTTGCCCACAACGCTGAGGGGCTTCAGCCGCTTGGCATTCGCCTGGTAATAGGCAAATCCGAAGTAGCCCAGGGCTTCTGGATTCTTGGCGACGCAGGCCACCAGCTCATTGTCTTTTTCGCTGGCAAAATAATCGGCCCTTGAATTATCTTCATCGCCATTGATGGCCTTGTTGAAATAATCGTAGGTGCCCGAGTCCTTGCCTGGGCCACACAGCCGGATCGGCCGGTTGGGCCAATCGAGGTTGACCTGGCTCCAGCTTTTCACCGATCCAGCCGCCCCCTGTTTCCAAAGCCGAGCGAGCTCTTGGGTGGTGATGCTCGAGGCCCAGGTGTTGGCGGGGTTCACCACCACTGTGATCGCATCAAAACCGATCGGCAGCTCCAGGAAGGTCACCCCCTTGGCCGCGCAGGCCTTGAGCTCCTTGGCATTGATCGGACGCGAGGCGTTGGCCAGGGGCAGCTGTCCGCTGCAGAACTGCCGGAACCCCGCCGAGGTGCCGGTTTCCTTGAGCTCAAAGCGCACCTGACGATGGGCGCCGCCCTTCTGATAGGCCGCAATGGCCGCCTGCATCACGGGGAACACCGTGCTCGAGCCACCGATGCGGATCGGCTCAGGTGCTGCCAGGACGCCCGCCGGCATCACGACCAGGATCGGGGCAAGCCAGGCAAGGCGCAGGAAAGGGCCCATGACGGTCACAACGACAACAGAACTCTGGGCCTTTCCAGGCACCTGGGCGGTTAAGGCCAGGTTGTGCTTCAGCGGGGAGCCGTCCAATCCTGAAACCAGCCGCGCCGCCACAGCCAGTAGGACTGAATCAGGGCCACGGTTGCCATCAGCAGCAGGGCGTAGAGGTAGCCATAGCGCCAGCTGAGCTCGGGCATGTTGGCGAAGTTCATGCCATAAATGCCACCAATGAAGGTGAGTGGAGCAAAAATACTGGTGAGGATCGTGAGCGTTTTCATCACCTGGTTCATACGATTGCCCACGCTGGCCGCATAGGCCTGGGTGATGGCATCACACTGATTGCGCAGCAGCTCGCAGTTTTCAAACAACAGCTCCACCAGATCGGCCATCTCCTGAAAACCCACCAGGGCCTCCGCCCCGAGCAGCTGTTGGCGCTGGCGCAGCAACACCCGGATCTGGTGACGCAACGGCCACACCTGGTTGCGGATGGTGCGCAGGTTGCTGCGATGCACAAACGCCCGCGCTAGCAGTTTGGGCTTGGGGTCGCGCAGGGCAGCCTCCTCCAGGTCATCGAGGCGGTTGGCGATCTGCTCCAGCATCGGAAACAGGGCATCGAGCAGTTCATCCACCAGGAAGTGGAGGATGTCGTCGAGGTCGCGGTGTTCCACCGCCCCCACCCGCGATTCCAGCCACGCCGTGAGCTCGGGAAACGACTCCCCGGCCGCCGCTTCCTCGAAGGTGACCAACAGGTTGGGCAACAGCAGCAAACCCACCTGGGCGCTGAGCAGATGCAGGGGATCGCGGGCGAAGCTGAGCCGGTGCAGCACCACGATCAACGCCTCGCCGAGGCCATCCACCCGCGAGCGCTGCGGCACCTCGAGCAAGGGGGGCAGCAGCATCGAGGGCACCTGCAGCACCGCGAGCATGGCCTCCACCCGCTGCCGATCGCCCAGGCCCATCACCCGCACCCAGAGGGGGTAGCCGAGGCGGTGCAGCTGGTGCAGTTGTTCCGGCGACTCGAGCGGCAACAGCCGGGGCCCCTCCGGCTCAAACAGCACGGCACTGAAACAGGTTTGCTGCCGCCCTCCCGACACAAAGAGATGGGCCGGCAGGTCGGCGGGGCGCTCCTCCAGGAGGCGGGAGTTCAGAGCACCAGGGGTGGGGCGCAGCACGGCGAGAGGGGGGCTGGGGCCAGCCAGCGGTTCAGCACCTCGCCACCGCCCACGATGCTGGCCTGAATCAGCAGGCATAGCACCACCTGGGTCCAGCGGCTCGCCAGGGAGTGATCCATGCCCTACCTCCAACTCCTCCTAGGCATGGTGCGGCCCGTCTCCTCAAGCCACCTGTGCCGCAAGCCACACGCCAGCGAGTCTTCACCACTCCTTAAACAGAAGGCCCTAATTTTTGGGTCATTAGGCTTGATTCGTGTGACCACTGCGGGGTCGCGTCCCACGCCACCTGAAGCCCAACCAGAGGGCGAGGGCGTACGGGCGCCGATGGAGCCCCACTCCTCCTATCGGGGAGCGGACTGGACCCCCCAGCGCCTCATGTTTCACCAGAACCTGGAGTCGTTTGCCGAGCGGGTGGGGCTGGTGGTGGGCCTGCAGAGCAACGGCAAGCTGAGTCAGGAAGAGGCCTACGCCGAGATCCGCCGGATCTGGAAGGACCTCAAGGACAGCAAGGACGTCTTGTTGAACTCACTCAAAGGGGGTTGAGGCCATTCACCCCTTGGAAGCGCCATCAAGAGTGATCCCAGTTTGTGGACGCCGCTGCGGTGCTTTTTACAGTGGGATCTCCGCTTGAAGAGTGGCTTGAATTCCGTCGCCCACTTGCCCCTGGTCTTCCACGACCAACAGGCGGTCGTGGACCGGGATCCCCAGGCCTTGGCCCACAAACTCAACCAGCATTTCCCGGTGCGGGAGTTTGCCCCACGGTTCGAGGAATCGAGTCCATTCCTGCACCGGGCCAGCACCGCCAGCGCAGGAGCGCTCACCCTCACCTGCGGGTACACCTCGCCAATCATCGGCTGCATCGGCGATAACCCCGGCGTCGGCGCCATCAACATCTGCTATTCCGGGGCTGCGTCCTACGCGGTGGACGGCCACAGCTTCGATATCCATCCCGAAGCCCCCCTGTACTTCAATCCCGGCCAGGAATACCGCTACGCCACCGATCACTACAACGGGTTGGTGCTGCATGTCGATCTGCAGCGGCTCCAGGACACCGCCGCCGCCATCGGCGGCGTGGGCCTCTCCAGCCGCCGCTTCGCCCCGGATCTGCAGCGTCCCCAGGTGCTGGCCATGGCCGAGGGGCGACAGGCCGAACTGCTCCTCACCCTGCGGCGGGCCTTCGCCCTGGTGGACGCCCACGAACTCGAAACCGCCGGGGAGCTGTTGGCCCTGCAGATCGATGATCTGATCTATCGCATCCTGGCGCTCGCCCTCTGCCCCCAGTTGGAGCGCCAGGCCGAGCGCAGCCAGCACCGCACCGACGGACTCTCGCGGGAACTGATTTTTGAAGAGTTGCTGGAGTGGATCCAGGCCAACCTGCACACCCCCATCAACCTGACCCAGCTGGAACAGCGCAGCGGCTACTCCCGGCGCAACCTGCAACTGGCCTTCAGTCAGCGGTTTGGCTGCGGGCCGATTCAGTGGATCCGCCGGCAGCGCCTGGATCTGGCCCGGCAACATCTGCTCAACCCCTGCGCCAGCGACAGCGTGGCCGGCATTTCCGCCCGTCTCGGCTTCCGCAACATCTCGGCCTTCAGCCGTGACTTCCACAGCGTCTACGGCATCCGCCCCTCGGACGTGCTGCGCGAAGGACGGCGTCTGCATGGCTGAGGGCTGGACAGGCCCCAACCCGCCGGTGGTGCTGGCCGTCAATGCCGGCAGCTCCAGCCTCAAGCTGACCGTGCTGGACCAGCAGCAGCAGCGCCTCTGGCAAGACCAGCACAGCTGGGCTGGAGGGCTCGCTGCCCCCGGCAGCCCGATGCCGCCGCCCATCGACGCCTGGCTGCGGCGCCAGCTCGACCCCTGGACGCCGCAGATCGAACGGGTGGTGCATCGCCTGGTGCATGGGGGCGTGGCCTACCGCGGGGCCACCCGGCTGAGCCCCGCGGTGGTGGCGGATCTGACCCGCCTGATTCCCCTTGCTCCGCTCCACAACGGAGCGGCCCTGCAGCTGATCGCCTGGATGCAGGCCTGGCTCGATGGGGCCCCAGCACGAGCGCCCCAGTGGGCCTGCTTCGACACGGCCTTCCACCACACCCTGCCGGCGGAGGCGCGCACCTACGCCATCCCCCTGGCCTGGCGCGAGGCGGGTCTGCAGCGCTTCGGCTTCCACGGCCTCAACCACCAGCACGTGGCCGGCATGGTGCCGGTGGCGCGGCTGATCAGCTGCCACCTGGGCGCGGGCTGCTCCCTCTGCGCCATTCGCGACGGCCGCAGCATCGCCACCACCATGGGCTTTACGCCCCTGGAGGGCCTGGTGATGGCCACCCGCAGTGGCTCCCTCGACCCCGGGCTGCTCCTGCACCAGTTGCGGGCCGGCCTCAGCGCCGACCAACTCGACCAGGCCCTCAACCACCAGAGCGGCCTGCTGGGCCTCTCCGGCCTCAGCGGCGACATGCGCCAGCTGCGGGAGGCGGCGGCGGCGGGCCATCCGGGCGCCGAGCTGGCAATTACCGTGTTCCGCCACCAGCTGCTGCAGGGCATCGGGGCCATGGCCGCCAGCCTGGGGGGGGTGGATGCCATCGCCCTCAGCGGCGGCATCGGCGAACACGACGGGGCCCTGCTGGAGGAGCTGCGCCAGGCGCTGGCCTGGCTGCCCCCGTTCGAGCTGGTGCAGGTGGCCGCCGACGAGGAGGGCCAGATGGCCCGGGAGTGTCTGGCGGCCGAATCGGGCCGTTAAGCCTTCACCCCAGGCCCCTTCACCCCAGGGATGAAACGCCGTTCATGCTGGCCGCCGGTGAGCATGCGGTTCCAGTAGAGGGACGGGAGCACCTTGCGCTTGATCCACCACATGCTCCAGCGCTCCTTGGTGGGGTCGAGCGGGAAGGAGGGAACGGGCTCAGCCTTGTAGTTGAACTCGGCCATGATCGCCTTGCCGTAGCCGGTGATCAGCGGGCAGCAGCTGTAGCCGTCGTAGGCCGCCGCCCCAACCTGGCCATCGAGATGGGCCAGCAGGTTGGTCACCAACACGGGGGCCTGACCACGCACGGCGGCGGCGGTTTTGGAATTGGGCATGCCGCTCACATCCCCCAGGGAGAACACGTTCGGGTAGCGCACGTGCTGGAGCGAAAACTGATCCACCTCCACAAAGCCGGCCCCATTGGCCAGCGGGCTGGTGGCCACCGCATCCGGAGCCGCCATCGGCGGCGTCACGTGCAGAAGGTCGTAGGGGATCACCTCCTCCCGGCTGGCCTCCCCTTCGGTCACCTGGAACACCGCTTCCTTTTGGGCGGCCCGCACGGCGGTGAGCACGTGGTTGTAGCGGGCATCAATGCCCTTGCGTTGCGCCACCTCCCGCAGGGGCGCCGCATAGGTGGGGATGCCGAAGATGCCGGGGGTGGCGGTGGCATAGATCACCTTGGCGTTCAAGCGCTTCTTCTTGAACACGTCGTCGGCCAGATAGGCGATCTTCTGGGGTGCTCCTGGGCACTTGATCGGCATCGGCGCGCAGGTAAACACCGCATTCCCACCCTTGAAGGCCTGAATCGCCTCCCAGGTGTAGGGGGCGAAATCCTTGCTGTAGTTGCTGCACACGCCCCCTTGGCCCAGGGCCTCCGCCAGGCCTTCGATGCGGTCCCAGCAGAGCTTCAGGCCGGTGGCCACGATCAGCACGTCGTAGGTGAAGGCCTGGCCGCTGGCGGTGGTGACGGTGTTGTGCTCCGGATCAAAGCCCGCCACCGCCTCCCGGATCCAGGTGACACCCGAAGGAATCAGATCGCCCTCCGCCCGCCGGGTTTCCTCGAGGCTGAACACGCCGCCACCCACCAGGGTCCACCCCGGTTGGTAGTAGTGCTCCCCGGAGGGCTCGAGGATCGCCACATCCAGGGAGGGACGGGCCCGCCTCAGCTGGGCGGCAGCGGTGATGCCGGCGGCCCCGCCGCCAACGATCAAGATCTGGTGATGGGCCATGAAAAAGGCCGCCGGTCAGGCAGCGGCTGGATGCCATCCCACCGCTCTAGCCCCGCCGGAGGGCCGAGGCCAGCGGTTTGCAGGGAAACTTCCACCCAGGGAAAGCCTCAGGCCGCCTGGGACGCTTCCCGTTTGAGCAGGGCGTAGAGGTAGTCGGGGGCCTTGTAGCGGGTGGGCAGGCACTTGTGGAGCAAGGTGAGGCGCTCCCAGGCCACCGTGCGCTGAATCGCCTCGATGCTGCGGCCCTCCCGAATCAGCAGACGCAGCGCCTTGCAGCAGCCGGAATAGCCAGCTTCCAGTTCGCCGATCGTGGGCTTGGGGGCAACGGGCATGGTGGGAACACGAGGGGGGCGGCTGGGATCAGCTGCCAGGCGACGCTAAAAGAGGGGCTCTGTGCCCGCGGCGACACAGCCATCTCGACACGAATCCTTACCCGTTCCCCCAGCCCCGAGCCAACCCCCATGCCAACCCAGCAGCTCACCCTGCGCCAGCCCGACGACTGGCATGTGCACCTGCGCGATGGGGCCATGCTGCAGGCCGTGGCGGGGGCCACGGCACGGCAATTCGCCCGGGCGATCGTGATGCCCAACCTCAGCCCGCCGATCACCACCGTGGAGACGGCCCTGCAGTACCGCCAGCGCATCCGGGAAGCGCTGCCCGATGGCAGCCGTTTCGAGCCCCTGCTCACGGCCTATCTCACCGACGCCATCGACCCCGCTGAGATCGAACGGGGCTTCCGCCAGGGGGCCTGGGTGGCCTGCAAGCTCTATCCCGCCCATGCCACCACCAATTCCGCCGCCGGGGTGACGTCCATTGAGGCGATCACCCCCGTGATCACCACCCTGGAGCGCATCGGCATGCCGTTGCTCATCCACGGCGAGGTCACCAGCGCCGACATCGACATCTTCGATCGCGAGGCGGTGTTCATCGAGCGGCACCTGGCCCCCCTGCTGGCGCGCCACCCGGGGCTGAAGGTGGTGCTCGAGCACATCACCACCAGTGATGCGGCCGATTTCGTGCGCAGCGGCCCGGCCACCCTGGCCGCCACGATCACGCCCCACCACCTGCACATCAACCGCAACGCGATGTTTGCCGGCGGCCTGCGGCCCGACTTCTACTGCCTGCCGGTGGCGAAGCGGGAACTGCACCGCATCGCCCTGCGGGGGGCCGCCACCTCCGGCAACCCGAAATTTTTCCTGGGCACCGATTCCGCGCCCCACGCCCGCAGCGCCAAGGAGGCCGCCTGTGGTTGCGCCGGCATCTTCAACGCCCCCTTTGCCATCGAGAGCTACGCGGCGGTGTTTGACCGGGAGAACGCCCTCGACAAGCTGGAAGCCTTCGCCTCGAAATTCGGCCCCCGCTTCTACGGCCTGCCGCTCAACGCAGGCACCATCACCCTGGAGCGGCAGCCGCTGGAGGTACCCGACCGGCTGCACCTCAACGATGCGGCCGGCACCGCCGTGGAGCTGGTGCCCTTCCACGCCGGGGAAACCCTGCCCTGGCGGCTGGCCTGATGACAACGAGCTGTGTCGTCAGCTCGCTGATGGGTGGGGCTTGCCAGGTGCTCAATCTTGAGCCGCAATCGCCCCGAGATGGTGACAGGCGCGCTCCAGATGCAGGCTCACCCGCCGCAGCCAGCGGATCGCCTCGAGCCGCACCGTGCCCCCATCCACATCCAACTCGCCACGGGCCACCGCCGCCAACACCTCCTGGCGGTAGGTGCCCACCCGGCGATGCATCGCCTGGGCGCAGGCACTGACCAGAGAACAGGCCTGGAGCCATTGGCCTTGCTGCACCAGCCCTGGCAACTCCTCCAGGGTGGCGCTCAGCTGCTGGCGCTCATGGGCCAGGCTGGTGCTGGTGGCGGCGGTGCGCAGCCGATCCTGCTCCTCTTCGCAGCGCTCGTGGAGCCGCTGAAGATGGTCGAGACCATGGAGAAGATGCAAAAGGGCCCCATGGGCCGGCAGTTGGCTTGGCGTGAGATGGATCTGATCCAGAAAGAGCTCCAGCCGGTCGAGGTCGGCCTGCAGCAGCGCCAGCTGCCGCTCGCTGCGTCGGGGGCTGCCGCCATGACCATTGGCCAATCCATCGCGCAGCACCTGGAGCAACTCCTGCAGCCAGGTCACTAGGGCAGCCCGGGCCTGGCCCAGTGCCGCGAGGGGATCGGCCGGCGGCGTGTCGGCCAACTCGTCGATGAGGCGGCCCCGATCCGGCCGCACCAGGGCCCGGATCAGGGCTGCAAAGGGGCCCGTGATCGGCAGCACCACCAGCACCCCCAGCAGGTTGAAACCGGTGTGGAAGGCAGTCAGGGCGAATTCCGGATCCCGCACCGCCAGTGCTGGCCACAGACCCTGCAGGAGGGCCAGGTAGGCCGGTAGCAGCAGGAAGGCCACCACCGCCGTGAACAGGTTGAAGATCACATGGGCCGCCGCGGTGCGTCGGGCACTGAGGCTGGCGCCAAGGGAGGCCATCAGGGCGGTCACCGTGGTGCCGAGGTCCATGCCAATCACCAGGGCGCAGGCCTGGGGCAGGCCAATGGCCCCGGCGGCCATGGCCGCCAACGTGGTGGCCACCCCCGCCCCCGACGAGTGGGTGATCACGGTGCTGAGCAGGCCCAGCAGCAAGAGCTGCAGCCGCCCGCCGCCGCTGGCCGCATCGAAGCGGCCTGAATCGAGCAGCACTCCATGGCCCGCCATCGCCTGCTGGAGAGCACCGATGCCCACAAACAGCAAGGCAAAACCGGCCAGGGCCTGCCCCACCAGCGCCTGGCGACCGCGCCCCAGCAGCCGCAGGGCAGCACCCACCAGCACCAGAGGCAGCATCAGCCGGGCCAGGTCGAGCTTGATGCCCAGCAGTGCCACCAGCCAGCCAAGGCCGGTGCTGCCCACATTGGCGCCCAAAATGATGCCAAGGGAGGCCTGGAAACTCAGCAGCCCAGCACTCACGAAACCCACCGTGGCCACGGTCGTGGCGGTGGACGACTGCGCCAAGGCTGTGCCAATCGCCCCCGCCGCCGCCCCGCTCCAGGGGGAGCGGGTGAAGCCCAGCAGCGCCTGGCGGAGTTGATGGCCCCCCAGGCTGCGCAGGGCCTCGGTCATCAGGCCCATTCCCAATAGGAACAGGCCGAGGCCACCGGTGGCGCTGAGTAGGCCACCCATAGAACCCGTCATCGGAGCGCCTCTTCCGAACTGGACTCAGAACGGTGCGCGAAAGGGCGGACTGGGCATGCGCTCGCCCGGCGCGCTGGGTAGCGGGGTTTGGCGTTCCAGGCTGGTGAGTGTCTGCTGGGCGGCCTCCAACTGCTGGGCCAGCACGGCGCAGGCCCGCTCGGGCATGGTGTGATCCCCACAGGTGAACACATCCACAGCCGCATAGCCAAACTCCGGCCAGGTGTGAATGGAGATATGGGATTCGGCCAACAAGGCCAATCCTGTGACCCCCTGGGGATCAAACCGATGGGTGATCAGGTTGAGCAGGGTGGCACCCGCCCGCTTGGCTGCGGCGGTGATGGTGGCCCTGAGAAAGGGTTCGTCGTTGAGCTTGACGCTGCTGCAGCCGTAGAGCTCAAGAATGCAGTGTTTGCCGAGGGTCGGCTGAATCGGGGAAGCAAGAGAGTCGGACGATGCATCCCATCCAGGGTTGGGGTGGAGCGAGGAGAGGGTCTGGACCATCAAGGGTTCAGGCAACAACGATTTCAATGTAGGGCTATCTCGCTGGGGTGAAAGCCAGCTGCACCGGCTGGGCCCATGCCTGGGAGCCCAAGCTTGACCTGTCCTTAACGAGAACACGCGCTGATTGGATCAGGCTGAGAAGACGCTTCCGCGGTTCGCCATGGCCACGCCCTCTGTCGACGAACAGATCCTGCGCAGCATGCAGCTGCTCGAACCCGAAGCCCCCATTCGCATGGTGGAACCGGGAGAGGTGATCTTCCAGGCGGGCGAGCACGGCGAGTGCCTGTTTGGGGTGCTGGAGGGCCAGGTGAGCCTCAACTGGTCGGGAAAGGGTCAAGAGCTGCTGGGCGCGGGCCGCTGCTTCGGGGAGGGCGCGCTGGTGCAGAGCGGCCACACCCGTCACGGCACCGCCACCGCCCTTCAGCCCACCCGGCTGCTGGTGATGAACCGCGAGGCCTTCCTGTTTGCGATGGAAGCCCTCCCGATGTTCAGCCTGGAGCTGATCGCCTCGCTGGAGCGACGCCTCAAGGATCTGCGTCAAGCGCAGGCCCAGTGAGCCCCGCCCTGCCGTCCATGACGTCCACCCTGACGATCCCTGAGGCCATTGCCGCCATTCCCCTGGCCGCCGTGGGCTGCAACCAGCTGCTGACCCGCAGCACCTATCGAGAGATGGAGCCCTATGGCCGGTCCAGCCAGATTCTGAAGGTGTGCGACGTGCTGTACCGCGATGGCCTGGGCGACGCTCCCTGATCCCCGCGTTCCGTGATCCTGCCCCCTGCCGAGCTGCTGCCCTGTCCCCTGAGCGCGGGGTGGGACGTGGTGGAGCAGGTGCGGCTGCCACCCGCGGCGGGTGGTGGATTCTCGGCGGGGGTCTACCGCAGCGGTCCCGACGAGCTTTGGTTGTTGAGCGATAGTCCATCCGGGAGCATCAGCCGCTGGCGAGGTCTGAAAGATGGCGGTCTGTCCGGGCTCACCCTCCTACCCCCCTTGCCCCTCTCGAGCCCCACCGCCCTTGATGGCGAGGGCCTGGTGATGGGGGATTCGGCGCTGGAGCCCACCCTCTGGATCGCCAGCGAAGGACGCCTGGACGGGCCAGACGCCAAGGGGCGCCCAGCGGCACTGCTGCGGTTCGACCTGAAGACGGGGGTCTTGCGCCAGGAAGTGCCCCTGCCTCTGAATTGGCGGGTTGGTGCGGGTCATGGGCTGGGCAGCAACGCCGGCCCCGAATCGCTCACTGCCGTGAAGCCCGGGGGCCCTCTGCTGATGGCCGCTGAAAGGCCCCTACAACAGGATCCACCCGATCGGGTGAGGCTGCTCCAGTGGCAGGAGCCCTGGCACGGCAACTTGGCGCCGCGGGAGCTGCAGCCCCTGGCCATCCCGCCGGGCAGCTGGGGGCTCACCGACCTGCTGGGGGTCAGGTCAACCCAGCAGGGCCAGGCCCTACTGGGGATCTGGCGCCGCTTTGAGCCCCCAGGCACCTGGCAGGCGCGCCTGGTGTTCTATCCCTGGCCCGCTGAGCGCTCCCAGGCCAACCCCCTGCCCCCGCGGCAACAGTGGGACTTGGGTCAGCTGGGGCTACCGGACGACAACTGGGAAGTCCTGCTGGAAGGGCCGCCGCTCAGCGATGGTCGGCCAACCCTGGTCCTGGGAAGCGACGACAATTTCAATCCCCTGCAGGCGAACCACTTGGCCCGCCTGGCCCCTCGGCGCACGGCCGCCTGCCAGCAGATCCACCCCGCAAGCCCCCACCCACCATGAGTGTTCAGCGTCTGCGCCGCCGCCAGCTCCTGGAACTGCTCGGCATCGGGGCTGTGGCAGCCGGTGGGTCCGCCCTGGCAGGCCAGTCCGCCGCGCAGCGGGGTTTCGTCCCCCTGCAGCCACCATTGCCGCTGCCGGACGACAAGCTCAGCGCCACGAAACAGCGCCAGCACTACGCCCGTGCCGTGGTGGAGGATCGACTGGTGGTGCCGGAGGGCTACCGAGCCGAGCTGCTGGCCGTGTGGGGCGATCCGCTGGCCGATGGTCGCTTCGGCTTCAATAACGACTATCTGGCCCTGCTGGAGCTGGGCAATCGGGCCCTGCTGAGCGTCAATTTCGAGTACATCAGCCCGATCCCCTGGGCCGCCGGCTTCCAAGAAATCAGCAACCGATCCCTGCCCCTGGCCCAACTCCGCGAGGGCCTGGCTGCACGCGGCGGCCAGGTGAACCTGGCCGAACTGGCCAGCGGCGATCCCCTGCGCCCCCTGGTGTTGGAGGTCGCCGAGGCGGCCATGGCGGATCTGGGCATCGGCGTGCTGGAACTGGAACGCACCGGCAACGGCTGGCGCCGCCACCAGGGCAGCCGCTTTGAGCGGCGCATCACCGGCCTCAGCGGCTGGCGGCAGCCGGCCCAGGCCCTGCGCTGCAGTGGACCAGCGGCCGGGGTGTTCCGCCAGCCAACCCCCCAGGGCTATAGCGATGGCCTGGGAGATCGGATCGTGGGCACGTTCGCCAACTGCGCCGGCGGCACCACCCCCTGGGGCACGGTGCTCAGCGCCGAGGAAAACTTTCAGGACCAAGTGAGTGAAGCGGTGTTTGCCGACGGCTCACCGGCATCCCCGAGTGAGCGCCCCTTCCGCTGGGATGGCAAGCGGGTGGAGGGTCTGGGGAATCCCTTCGGCCTGGCCGGCCACAAATACGGCTGGATGGTGGAATTTGATCCCCGCCACCCTGATCAACCGGCGGTGAAGCACAGCTGGCTAGGCCGCTTCCGGCATGAGGCGGTGGCCGTACGGGCCCGCCCGGGTGAGCCACTGGTGGTGTACTCCGGCTGCGACCGCCATGGCGGTCACCTCTACCGCTTTGTGAGCAACGACGTGGTGGCAGATCCCCGCGATCGCGCCAACTCCCGCCTGCTGGAGCAAGGCCGCCTGGAGGCGGCCCACTTCGACGCCGATGGCACCGGCCACTGGATCCCCCTGGATCCCGGCACGCCCGTTGCCCCCCTGACGCCCAGCCACTTCAGCAGCTTCGGCTTTGAACAATCCACGCTGGTGCCCCACAGCGATCGCCAGCGCAGCGGCGCCGAGGCCCTGACCAACGACGCAGCCGTAGCGGCCTACCGCGAGCGCTTCGCCAGCCTCGGCGATCTCTACACGAGCCAGGGAGCGATCCTGATCGACGCCCACCTCGCCGCCAATGCCGCCGGGGCCACGCCGGCCGCCCGCCCCGAAGACACTGACATCGATCCGCGCAATGGCGACCTCCTGATCGCCTTCACAGCCGCTGGCCGCAACAGCAGCGGCAGCAGCGATCCGGCGATCTTCCGGGGCCCGGCCGGCGAAGTGCACTGGCCCCATGGCTGGCTGATGCGGATCAGCGACGGCGGTTGGACTCGAGGCTCCAGGTTTCACTGGCGGATGGTGGGCACCGGTGGCACCCCCTGGCAAGGTGGCCTGGGCTTCAGCAACCCCGACAACCTGGCCTTCGATCCTGCTGGGAATCTCTGGATGGTCACCGATCGCTCCAGCAGCGGCGATCTCGAGGTGTTTGGCAACAACAGCTGTTGGCTGCTCCCCCGATCAGGGGCCCAGGCCGGGGCGGCACTTTGCTTTGCCATCGGCCCGATGGACTGTGAACTCTGCGGCCCCTGCTTCGATGCAGCGGGCCAGACCCTCTTTCTGGCGGTGCAGCATCCGGGCGAAACCCAGGGACCCCGCCAGGGCCATGCCAGTGCATGGCAAACCCATCAGCTGATGGACAGGGAGGGCCAACCCTTTGAGCAGCAGCGGCAGGTGTCGCTCGGCTCAAACTGGCCCTCCGGAGTGCCGGGCCGCCCACCCCGACCAGGGGTTGTGGCCATCCGGCGCCTGGATGGGGGTGCCTTGACCTGACGAGCCATCCTGACGTTGATGACTAAGACATCTTTCGCTGGGCCGCGCCCATCCGCGGGGCTCGATTAACACCATCTCCAAGCCTGAAGCAGGCCATGGGCTTCTTCGTTCAACTCACCGATGCCATTGCCGACCGGCAGTCGCTGCTGGTGACCGGGCTCGACCCCAACCCGGAGATGCTGCAGAACTGGGCGGCCCGCCGCGGCCTGGCCGGGCGCTCCTTCCTCAGCCAGGCCCGCCACTGGATCAAGGCGGTGATCGAAGCCACCGCCCCCCACGTGTGCGCCTACAAACCCAGCCTGGGGTTCTACCAGGCCCTGGGCCCGGTGGGCCTGGAGCTGCTGCTGGAGGTGCGCGACCTGGTGCCCCCCGACCTGCCCCTGATCGTCGACGCCAAGCACGGCGACCTCAACTCCTCCTCGGCCCTGGCCCACTACCTGTTCAAGGAGCTGGGGGCCGATGCGGTGACCCTCTCGCCCCTGGCCGGCCAGGACATCGCCGCCCCCTTCCTGCTCTACCCGGGCAAGGCGGTGGTGATGACCTGCCACAGCTCCAACCAGGCGGCCCGGGTGATTCAGCACCACCCCGATGAGAGCGACCCGCTCTATGTGCGGATCGTGCGCGAAACCCAGCTGTGGGCCACACCCGACCAGCTGCTGCTGGAGGTGGGCACCAGCGATCCGGAGGTGCTGGCCCGGGTGCGGGCGGAGGCGCCGGAGCGCTTCTTGATCCTGCGCAGCCTCTGGGGGGAAGAGGAGAAGCTGGAGGCGATGCTGCAGGCGGGCCTGAGTGCGGCCGCCGACGGGCTGTTGCTGCCCCTGCCCCAGAACCTGCTGGTGGAAGACGACATGGCCACCCGGGCCGAGGCCCTCAAGCACGCGATCACCCACAAGCGGGAGCAGTGGCTGGCCAACGCTGAGCAGCGCGATGCCAACGCCTGTGTGCTGTGGCTGCCGGGCAGCGAACGGGCCGCCGACCCCCTGGAAAGCCTGATCGTCGACCTGTTCGACATCGGCTGCCTGCTCTTCGGCGACTACGTGCAGGCCTCTGGAGCCGTTTTCAACTACTACGTCGACCTGCGCCAGATCATCTCCGACCCCAACCTCTTCCACCGGGTGCTGCACGCCTACGCGGACCAGCTGGAGGGGCTCGACTTCGACCGCATCGCCGGCATCCCCTATGGCTCCCTGCCCACGGCCACGGGCCTCTCGCTGCAGCTGCACAAGCCGCTGATCTACCCGCGCAAGGAGGTGAAGGCCCACGGGGCCCGGCGCCTGATCGAGGGGGATTTCGACGAGGGCGACCGGGTGGTGGTGGTGGACGACATCCTGATCACCGGGGGCAGCGTGCTCGAGGGCATTGCCAAGCTCGAGAGCTCGGGGCTGGTGGTGCAGGACGTGGTGGTGTTCATCGACCACGGCGGCGACCATGACCGCCGGGCCCGGGAGCGACTGGCGGCAGCCGGGTATCGCTGCCATGCGGTGCTCGACATCGCGCGGATCACCCGGGTGCTCCACGGCGCGGGCCGGCTGAGCGATGCCCAAGCCGCCACCCTGGGGGCCGCTGACGGTTCGGACCCAGCGTGATGGGCCCCGCCCTTCTGGCCCAAACCACCGAGGGCGTCGACATCGGCACCATTCCGGTGGAAGGGCAGGTGCTGTTCATCGGGCTGCTGTTTCTGGGCACCCTGGCGATCAGCCGTTTCTCGATCCAGGTGGGGGTGCCGGCGATCCTCGGGGTGCTGGTGCTGGGGCTGGCGATCAACATCAACTACCTCGACATCACCCACCAGCAGGCGGAGAACCTGCATGTCTTCGCCCTTGCCCTGCTGCTTTTCTATGCCGGCCTGAAAACAGACATCCAGGCCATCCGGGGCTTTCTCCACTACGGCCTGGCCCTGGCCGTGGGGGGCGTGGCGCTGGCCACCCTGCTGCTCGGCGGTCTGATCTGGCTGCTGTCCTCGGCAGGGGGGGATGCCATCGCCCCGGGGAGCCTGGATGCGATGCCCCTGGGAGCGGCCCTGCTGATCGCGGCCTGCCTGGGTTCCACCGATGCCGGGGCCACCATCAGCGTGCTGGCCTCAGTGCGGCAGCTCGTGCCGGAGCGGCTGCAACACCTGCTGGAATTCGAATCCTCCGTCAACGATCCCACCGCCCTGCTGCTGTTCGGCCTGGTGGCGGGCCTGTTCACCACGGGCCAGGCCGATGGGGCCGCCATGGGTGCGGCCGGGGTGGTCGTGGATGCGCTCCGCAGCTTTGTGCAGCAGGTGGGCAGTGGGCTGGTGATCGGTGCCCTGTTTGGCTACGTGGCCCGGTTCGTGATCGATCAGCTGGCCCAGGACCGATCCCAGCTCTTGATCGTGGCCATGTCGATTGC
This sequence comes from Cyanobium sp. T1B-Tous, assembly GCF_024345475.1. Classification (GTDB taxonomy): domain Bacteria; phylum Cyanobacteriota; class Cyanobacteriia; order PCC-6307; family Cyanobiaceae; genus Cyanobium_A. The sequence continues at coordinate 43,345 of NZ_JAGQBE010000005.1, read as the reverse complement.
CTTTGTCGACTACGGCAGCTGCCAGCTGCTGGGCGGTGCCGGGCTGATCGCGGTGTACACCACCGGCCTGTTGATGGCGAACATGCGCTACCGGCAGACCGAGCTCAACCACGAATCCATCCAGGAAGCCCTGCTCCCCTTCAACACCATGGCCGAGATCTGCCTGTTCCTGATCTTTGGTCTGCTGGTTACCCCCGCCAGCCTGGTGCCCGCCCTGCCGGTGGGACTCGCCACGGCAGCGGTGCTGATGCTGGTGGTACGGCCCTTCAGCGTGCTGGTCTTCCAGCCACTCTCTCCGTTCAACCGCAAGGAGAGCCTGTTCGTGTCCTGGTGCGGGCTGCGGGGGGCGGTGCCCCTGGCTCTCTCGTACAACGCCGTCAATCAGATCAGCCACCTGCGCGGGGTTTCCGCGGATGCGGTGGGTGCCCTGGCCCAGAACGCCCAGAGCATCGTGTTCATCGTGGTGCTGGTGAACCTGCTGGTGCAGGGCCTCACCCTGCCCCGGCTGTGCGTGCGGCTTGGACTGGTGGCCCCGGCAGGGGACTGAACACCGCGCCGTATGGTTGAACAGCGTCTTCGCAACTCCTGGACGCCACTCCGCGCGATGAGCAGCAGCCAGGGACTCACCATCGGGGAACTCGAAGCCAACTATTCGCTGTACTGCAAAGCGCTGCGCCTTCTGCTCAAGGAAGGCAAGACCGTGGCCGCCATCCAGCGCACGGTGTGCTGGAGCCGACTGGAGCAGCTGCACATCTGCCTGCCCAGTCGCTACAAAGCCCCCGACTACCTCTGCGTGGTGCTGAAGCGGGACCTGGGCTGAAACCTCCAACCCCGCCGAAGCCCGACTGAGCGGCGCTGATGAAATCGATCTCGGATCCCTTTCTGCGCCGGCCCGTGCTCACCTTGGTGGTGAGCCTGCTGGTGCTGCTGGCCGGGCTGGTGAGTCTGCCGGTGCTGCAGGTGGAGAATCTGCCGCCGATCGCCCCGGGACGGGTGACGGTGCGGGCGACCTACCCGGGCGCGGGCCCCGAGGTGGTGGAACAGGGGGTCACCGCCCTGCTGGAGCAGCAATTCAACGGCCTCGAACGGCTCGACAGCATCCGCTCTACCAGCTCGGCCAACGGCAGCGCGATCACCCTGGGCTTCGAGGGCGGCGACCCGGAACTCAACCAGATCAACACCCAGAACGAGGCGGCGGTGGTGACCCGGCAACTGCCTGCCCCGGTGGCGCGCTTCGGGGTGCAGGTGCGGCGCAGCTCCGACGACCTGCTGATGGTGCTGAGCTTCAATGCCGACCCCAGCCTCTACAGCGACACCTTCCTGAGCGGCTGGCTCGATCAGGTGGTGAAGGAGCGCCTGCAGCGCGTGCCTGGGGTGGGCAACGTCACCCTCTCCGGGGGCAGCAGCCTGGCCTTTCGCCTCTGGCTCGATCCGGTGCGCCTGGAGGAGCGGGGGCTGACGATCAGCGACGTGCGTTCGGCCCTGCAGCAGCAAAACGTGCTGGCTGCCCTGGGCCAGACCGGGGAGGCCCCCAGCCCCGCCGGCCAGGAGATCACCCTGCCCCTGCGGATGGAAGGGCGCCTGCGCACGCCGGCGGAATTCGAACAGCTGGTGGTGGCCCGCAGCGCCAATGGCGGCGTCACCCTGCTGCGGGATGTGGGCCGGGTGGCCCTGGGCAGCGAGACCTACGACACCATCGCCACCAACCTCCAGGGGCGGCCCGCGGTGGCCGTGGTGATCTACCAACGCGACGGCAGCAATGCCATCGCCGTGAGCGAGGCGGTGAATGGCGCCCTCGCGGAGCTCGCTCCCCAGTTTCCCCCCGGGATCGAGCAACAGCTGATCGTGGATGAGGCCGACTTCGTGCGCGGCAGCATCCAGGGCACCCTCGACAGCCTGCGCGATGCGGTGCTGCTGGTGTTCGTGGTGCTGCTGCTGGGTCTGGGCAACAGCCGGCTGGCCCTGATCACCGCCGCGGCCGTGCCCGTGGCCCTGATCGGCTCGCTGAGCGTGCTGAAACTGGCGGGCCAATCGCTCAACACCCTCACCCTGTTCGGCCTGGTGCTGGCCAGCGGCCTGGTGGTGGACGACGCGATTGTGGTGAGCGAGGACATCGGCCGACGCCTGGAGGCCGGCAAGCCGCCCCTGCAGGCGGCCCGGGAGGCCATGGCCGAACTGGGGGGAGCCGTAGTGGCCACCTCGCTGGCCCTGGTGGTGGTGTTCATCCCGGTGCTCGGCCTGGGCGGCAGCCTGGGCCGCCTCTATGCCCCGATCGCCATCACGATCAGCGGCGCCATCGCCTTCTCCACCCTCAACGCCCTGAGCTTCACCCCGGTGGCCGGCAGCCGGCTGCTGGGTCCCCAACAGCGTGAACCGGCCTGGCTGCTGCGCTGGATCGACCCACCACGGCGCTGGCTGGAAGGACTGGACAAGCCCTACGGCTGGTGGCTGGACTGGGCGATGGCGCGGCGGCGCCTGGTGGTGGGTCTGCTGCTGGCCGGCCTGCTGGTCACCGGCAGTGCCCTGCAGAGCCTGCCCAAGGCCTTCATTCCCCAGGAAGACAACGGCCAGCTGCGGGGGGTGGTGATCCTGGCCGACGGTCTGGGGCTGCAGCAGACCCAGGACGTGCTCGAGCAGGTGCGGCAGGTGGTGGCCGCCGAACCCCTGATCGCGCGGGCCAACTTCTACGCGGGGCGTTCCTTCGGCGACAGCAGCCCGAACAAGGGCATCTTCTACCTGCGCCTCACCCCCATCGAGCAGCGCCAGGGCACCGAAGCCTCCACCCGGGCCGTGGGCCAGCGCCTGGACGCCCAGCTGCGACGGCGCATCAGCGGCGCCGTGGTGCAACTGAGCGAGGCTCCCTCCGTGCGGGGCTTCAGCGCCGAAGGGGGGCTCGAGCTCGAACTGCTCGACAGCAGCAACGGCCAACTCAGCCTCTCCGACTTCGAGCAGCAGGCCCAGGCCTTCATCCGCGCCGCCCGGGCCACGGACCGCTTCGAGCGGGTGTCCACCCGCTTCAGCGCCGGAGCCCCCCTGGTGCAACTGGTGCCGGATCGCCTGCAGATGGCCTCCCTCGGCGTGGATCTCAGCACGGTGGTGGACACCCTCGGCGCCAGCTTCGGCAGCGACTACGTCAACGACAGCTTCGAAAGCGATCAGGTGCGCAAGGTGATCGTGCAGCTCGATGGGCCGGGACGGCGCAACGCCGACGACGTGCTGGCCCTGCAGGTCAAGAATCGCGAGGGGCAGCTGATCCCCCTGGCCCAGGTGGTGCGGATCGACCAGGGCAGCGGCCCCACCTCGATCAACCACACCCGCCTGGTGCGCTCGATCAGCATTCGGGCGATTCCGCGCCCCGGGGTGAGCAGCGGGCAGGCCATGGCGATCCTGGAGCAGGTGCAACGGGAACGCGGTGGCAGCACAGACCTCGAATGGGCCGGACTGGCCCGGGAGGAAGCCAGGGCCGGGGGGAACAACCTGCGCGTGTTCGCGCTGGCCATCCTGGTGATGGTGCTCGTGCTGGCGGCCCTCTACGGCAACTTCGCCGACCCCTTCATCATTCTGGTCACCGTGCCCCTGGCCATGCTGGGGGCCATCGGCGGGCTGATGCTGCGCGGTTTGCCCCTGGACGTCTACGGCCAGATGGGCCTGCTGGTGCTGGTGAGCCTGGCGGCCAAGAACGGCATCCTGATCGTGGAATTCGCCAACCAGCGCATGGCCGAGGGCCTCGAGCTGGACACGGCCATCCGGGGCGCGGCGATCGCCCGCCTGCGGCCGATCCTGCTCACGGCCATCTCCTCCCTGGCGGGTTTCCTGCCCCTGCTGCTCGCCAGGGGATTCGGCTCCGGCAGTCGGGTGAGCATCGGCACCGTGGTGTTCTCCGGGCTGCTGGTGGCCACGGTGCTGAGCCTGTTCGTGGTGCCGGTGATCTACCGGTTGGTGAAGGGCTGGGAAGGGCGACGGCCTAGGGCTGCTGCGATTCCTGCACCGTGAGGCGGCTGATCAACACGCCCATCACCGCAGCCACGTAAAAGGTGCCAGCGGTGGCGATCGCCACGCTCACCATCTGGGCCTGGGGGGTCTGGGGGGTCACGTCGCCGTAGCCCATGGTGGTGAGGCTCACGAAGGCGAAGTAATTCAGCCGCACGAAATTGAGGCCCCACACCGGGCTGCTCTGGCCCAGATCCTTCGCCATCAGGCTCACGTTGCTGAAGCTGTTCGGATCGATCGTCTCCAGGGCACAACAGAGCAAGCCGGATGCCAGCCCGAGCATCAGGTAACCCGCCAGGGCACCCTGCAACACCGCATCCGACACCCGCCGCTCCTGGGCCAGGCTGCGGATCAGGCGAATGGCGCTCCAGCCGCTGAACAGGGCCCAGAGGGCAATCACGGGGATGCCGGTGCTGCGCAGATCCAGCGGGGTGAGGTACCAGAGCACCCCCACCCCAATGGCGGCCACCCCGAGCCCCTTGAACAGCCGGCGCGGCACCGTGCCGAACTGCAGGCTGCCGGTGGGATTGCCCAGCCCCCGAATCATCACCAAGGCCATCAGCAGATAGCCCAGCGAGGAGAGACGGTTCCAGGGTTGGGGCAGGGTGAAGCTGACCAGCAACAGCAGGCAGACGCTCAGCAGCTGGGTATAGCTGTATCGCATCGCCACCTCCGAGGTCGGTCAGTCGAAGCCGAGCAGGTCGAAGATCTCGCGATCCTTGAGGGATTCGGCCTCCAGGGGCTCGACGTCGTCGAGCATCCGCTGGGCCAGGTTCAGATACTCCTGCTGCACCGCCACCACTTCGGGAGTGGGCTCCATCTCAAAGATGGTGCACTTCTTCAGCCGGGATTTGCGAATCGCATCCACAGTCTTGAAGTGGGCCATGGTGCGCAGACCTGTGCGGGCATTGAATTTGTCGATTTCGTCGGTCTCCTCGGAGCGGTTGGCGATCACACCGCCCAGCCGCACCTTGTAATTCTTGGCCTTGGCATTGATGGCCTGCATGATCCGGTTCATCGCGAAGATGGAGTCGAAATCGTTGGCCGTCACGATCAGGCAGTAGTGGGCGTGCTGCAGCGGTGCGGCAAAGCCGCCGCACACCACATCGCCCAACACATCAAAGATCACCACGTCGGTGTCTTCGAGCAGGTGGTGCTCCTTGAGCAGTTTCACGGTCTGGCCCGTGACATAGCCACCACAGCCGGTGCCCGCCGGCGGGCCGCCAGACTCCACACACATCACCCCGTTGTAGCCCTCAAACACGAAGTCTTCGGGCCGCAATTCTTCAGTATGGAAATCAACGGTTTCGAGGATATCGATCACGGTGGGCACCATCTTCTTGGTGAGCGTGAAGGTGCTGTCGTGTTTGGGATCGCAGCCGATCTGCAGCACCCGCTTGCCCAGCTTCGAGAAGGCTGCCGACAGGTTGGACGACGTGGTCGATTTGCCGATGCCGCCCTTGCCATACACGGCCAGGACCAGGGCTCCCTCTTCGATCGCCATCGCGGCGTCTTGATGCACCTGCACACTGCCCTCACCGTCGGGGCGCGAGAGCTGGGGAGGCGTCAGGGTGGTCGTCATGCTGGAGGGAAGCGCCAGGTCAACCCCAACGCAAGGAACAGGCTTCTGCCATCCAAACGCTGTCGGGATGCCCAGAGAGGGCCAGGCGCGTAAAGCGAAACATCCCCACCACATTCATGCGGATCCACACACATAGGCATGAGTGAAAGTACCTAAACCGAGACAAGCCAAAGCCGCTCCCCAGGCAGAGATCACGGCTGAGATTGCGGCGATTGGAAATGATTTAGGAACTGAAGTGGGCCTTCGCCTCGTACAGGGCTTCGCTATCGATCAGGGCCAGCCCCCGCTCCCGGGCATAGGCCTCGGTGTTCTTGCGCACCTTGCCCCGCACAAAGAAGGGAATCTTGGCGAGTTCGGCCTCCCCATCCGGGCTCCACACCAGGGCGCCATTGCCGGGGAGCGCGGTGGCCATCGGCGCCGCTGCCGGTTGGCCACCGGGCTGTTGTTCAGCCTCCGCGGGCCTGGAGGGGGCACTGGCCCCCTCCAGGTGGCTGAGGTGACCGTCAACGAATTCGAAATCGTGCCGGAACATGCCAATCAGGTGTTCCTCCAACCCCATCATCAAGGGGTGCACCCAGGTGTCGAAGATCACGTTGGCTCCCTCCCAACCCATCTGGGGCGAGGTGCGGGCCGGCACATCCTGCACGTGCAGGGGCGTGCTGATCACGGCACAGGGAATGCCGAGGCGCTTGGCGCTGTGGCGCTCCATCTGGGTGCCGAGCACCAGCTCCGGTGCCGCCTCCGCCATGGCCGCTTCGACGGCGAGGTAGTCGTCGCTGATCAGGGCTTCCAGGCCCAGCTCCTGGGCCACGGCCCGCACCTCCCGGGCCAGCTCACGGCTGTAGGTGCCCAGGCCCACCACCTGGAAGCCCAGCTCCTGGCTGGCGATCCGGGCGGCGGCGATGGCGTGGGTGGCATCGCCAAAGATGAACACCCGCTTGCCGGTGAGGTAAGTGGAGTCCACCGAGCGGGAATACCAGGGCAGGCGCGAGCGGCGGTCGGCCTCGCCGGCGGCCGGGGGCTCAAGGCCCAGAAGGCCGCAGATCTCCTCCAGGAAGGCGGTGGTGGCACCGATGCCAATCGGCACCGTGCGCACGGTGGCCATGCCGAAGCTGCGCTCCAGCCAGCTGCACAGCGGCCCAGCCACCTCCGGATAGAGACAGACGTTGGCATCCGCGCTGGGGATGCGCATCAGGTCGGCCGGCCTGGCTCCCAGGGGTGCCACCACGGCCACATCGATGCCGTGCTCATCCAGCAGGCGGGTGACCTCGCGCACATCGTCGCGGCAGCGGAAGCCCAGCAGGCTGGGCCCCAACAGATTCACCCGGGGCCGCCGGCCCTCCTGCTGCCAGCGCTGGGGCGAGGGCTTCTCAAAACCGGGCGAGGGCAGTTGGGCCTTGAGCAGGCCCCGCACCAGTTGGTAGAGGGTTTCGGCCGCACCCCAGTTTTCCTTCTTGGAGTAGGCCGGCAGCTCCAGGCTCACCACCGGAATGCCACCCAGGTCCATGCCTCCGGCCAGGGCGCCTGGTTGGTCTTGGATCAGTTCGGCGGTGCAGCTCTCGCCCACCAGCAGGGCCTCCGGCTGGAAGCGGGCCACCGCTTCGCTGATCGAGCGCTTCACCAGCTCGGCGGTGTCGCCGCCCAGGTCGCGGGCCTGAAAGGTGGTGTAGGTGACGGGCGGGCGCCGGTCACGCCGCTCGATCATCGTGAACAGCAGATCGGCGTAGGTGTCGCCCTGGGGGGCATGCAGCACGTAGTGCACCCCCTCCATCGACGTGGCGATGCGCATGGCGCCCACGTGGGGCGGGCCTTCGTAGGTCCAGAGGGTGAGTTCCATCGGGGCAGAGCCAGCGGGGTATCGGGTGAGAAGCGAAGCGCTCAGGCGCAACGCGGTTCAGGCAAACGAGAGGGCGGCGCGGCGGCGCAGGGAACGGGCAAACAGCTCGGCCAGATCGCCGGCCTGGTCGCAGCCGTGGATGGGGCTGAACACCAGCTCGATCGACCACTTGGTGGCGATGCCCTCGGCCTCGAGCGGATTGGCCAGGCCGAGGCCGCACACCACCAGGTCAGGCCGCGCGGCGCGCACCCGCTCCAGCTGGCGCTCCACGTCCTGGCCCTCACTGATGCGGGTGCCCTCCGGCAGCAGGGCCAGCTCCGCATCCAGCAGCTGGCGATCGAGATAGGGGGTGCCCACCTCCACCAGCTCCATGCCGCATTCGCGGTGCAGGAAGCGCCCCAGGGAGAGCTCCAGCTGGGAATCGGGCAACAGGAAGAGGCGTTTGCCCGCCAACAGCTCCCGATGGGGAGCGATGGCACGCCGGCCGCGCTCTACCAGGGGATCGAGCACCTCGGCCACCTGGGCCGGGGCCACGCCGAAGGCCTCCGCCCCCGCCGCCATCCAGGCCCGGCTGCCCTCTACCCCGAAGGGATAGGGGGCTGAGATCAGGCGACCTCCCCGACTCACCAGGGCCCGGGCCGTGGCCGAGAGGAACGGCTGGGCCAGCAGCACCCGGGTGCCGGGCCCAATCGGCGGGAGCTCGGTGGAGCGCCGCGGCGGCAGGCTGGTCACCACCGGAATCCCCAGGCGGCCGAACAGCTGCACGAGGCGATCCTCCACCGCATCGGCCAGGGTGCCCACGATCAGCAGCTGGTCGACGTCGCTGGCGGGCATCAGGGGCACCATCGCCAGCAGAGCCTGGTCTTCGCCCTGGGTGAAGGTGGTTTCGATGCCGCTGCCGCTGTAGTTGAGCACCATCACCCGGCCGCGCAGCTGGGTGTTGAGCCGATCGGCGGCCTTGGCCAGATCCAGCTTGATCACCTCGCTGGGGCAGGAGCCCACCAGAAACAGGGTGCGGATCTCGGGGCGCCGCTCCAGCAGATCCTTCACCAGCCGGTCGAGCTCCTCATTGGCATCGGCCAGGCCGGCCAGGTCCCGCTCGCCCAGGATTGCGGTGCCGAAGCGGGGCTCGGCGAAAATCATCACGCCGGCAGCGCTCTGCACCAGGTGGGCACAGGTGCGGGAGCCCACCACCAGGAAAAAGGCATCGGGCATGCGGCGATGCAGCCACACGATCGAGGTGAGCCCGCAGAACACCTCCCGTTGGCCGCTCTCCTTGAGCAGCTCGGGATGCCGATCATCAACAACCGAAGTCGCGCCCATCGAGGCGACCCTGCGGAAACAACCTTTCAGGGTTAACGGAACCATCTAGCGATCGGCTGACAACGCCCACAAATGTTCGGGATCAACCCACAGCCCGTAACCTGAACCCAGTGATCTGGAGCACCGGATCCAGATCCATGGCCAAGCGTTCCTGGGGCTTCAGGCCCCGACGACCCCCCTCCACGCGCAACCGCAAGCCCTGGCGGGCTCCCCTGTCCCTCGCCCTCCTGGTGAATGCGAGCGCGATCGGCTACCGGCTCAGCGAAGGCTGGGACTGGGGCGATTGCTACTGGATGGTGATGATCACCCTCAGCACCCTGGGGTTCAGTGATGGGGACACCCAGACCCTGAGCGCCGGTGGACGCCTGGTCACCACCCTGTTGATCCTGGGCGGCCTGGTGGTGGTGCAGATCAGCATCCAGGGGGTGCTGGGTCTCTCCGAATCCGGATACTTCCGGCGCCTGCGCGAGCGCCGCTTCCGCCGCTGGCTCTTCACCATGCACAACCATGTGATCCTCTGCGGCTACGGCCGCATCGGCCGTGAAATCGCCGAACAACTCACCCGAGAGAACGTGCCCTTGCTCGTGGTGGAGATGGATGTGGAGCGGCGGGAAGCCGCCGAGGAGCGGGGACTCGCGGTGCTGATGGCCGATGCCACCCTCGATGAAACCCTCGTGGAAGCCGGCATCCATCGCTGCCGGGCGCTGGTGGCGGCCCTGCCCAACAATGCCTCCAACCTCTACGTGGTGCTGAGCGCCCGGGGGATGGCCCCCAACTGCCGCCTGATCGCCCGCTCCGACAGCGAAGAGGCCGAGCGCAAGCTCCGTCTGGCGGGGGCCGACCAGGTGGTGAGCCCCTATGTGAGCGGGGGCCGGGCCATGGCCGCCACCGCCCTGCGCCCGTTGGCCGTGACCTTCATGGATCTGCTGGTGGGCTCGGACTGCGAGGTGGAGGAATTTCTGCTCAGCAGCGAGCCCGCCGACCTCGGATCCCTCAATGGGGCCTCCCTGGCGGAACTCCAGCTCGGCGCCCGCTCCGGAGCCCTGGTGCTGGCGATTGTGCCGCCGACGTCCAGCGATGGTGGCGAGCCGCGGCTTTATCGCGGGACCCGCTCCAATCCTGCAGGCCCCACGCTGATCGCCAATCCAGGGGGCGACACCCGACTGGCCCCTGGCCAGATGCTGGTGGTGATGGGAAGCCAACAGCAGCTGGAAACATTCACCGACTTGCTGGGACCTGCCATCAAAAGCGTGGATGTCATGGCCAATTAAGGCCGCCCCCTCGTCTACCCCCGAATGGGGACAATTGGCCTCAATCAGTCGTCATACACGAGGCAATTGACATCGGAGGGATTGAGGTCGCAGAACACCTCAAAGGGTGATGGAGCCTCGGTTTCTTCGGGGTGACGAACCTGAAACTCCTCCAGATCCTTGATCTGCTGCTCGATCTTCCGGGACACGGCCTGGTCGCCGCGTGCCGTGGCTTCCGCCAAGGCCGAGCGGTAGGTCTCCAACTGGGCAGCGATACTCGACATGGCAATGGAACTCCCTAAAGGAGTGGACCGCGAACAACGGGGAACCTAGCTCCGAAAGTCGAAACCATGGGGGCTGGCGGGCCAAGCCAAGACCAAAAAAGATAAGCAGCCGTGATGAATCCGAACGCTGCAATCGTTCCGTGTCAATTCCCACACCGGAGTCGCACCTTTCGCCAGGGTGTTGAAATTCGCCGAGGTTCCAATGGCCGATGCTCCCTATCTGGTGGCCCTCGCACTGGTTGACCTCAACGGCAAGCGGCTTTTGCCCCTCAATGGCAAGTCCCGCAAGCCCCTTGAAACCACCGATGCCGACCCATCCCCTGACCCGGGTGAGGAGGGCCGGGCCCTGGCCCTGGAGCTGCTGCTGCGGCTGTGGCAACGCAGCGATGAGGGGCCCATCCAGCGGGCCGCCGGCGACGACAGCCTGTTGCTGCTGGAGATGCCTCTGGAGCTGATCAGCGAGCGGCTACCGCTGCTCAAGGCCAACTGGATCGGCGGGGCGGAAACGGCCAGCCTGCAGGCCGAACTGCGGCAGCTGGCCCTGCGGGGTTGGCGCATCAGCATCGCCAAATACGAGCCGGTGACCTTCAGCGCCTGGAGCTGATCGGGCCTCAGACCCTCTGGGAGCGGGTCCAGGACGCTGGGGAGAAGACATGGCCCTGCTCCAGGGCAATGGCCACGACCGCGTCCACACTGGTTGCCGCATCCACCCGGGCCTTGAGGGCGGCATCGCCATCCACTTTGACCATGAAGGCGTTGAGCTGAGATTTCGACATGGCGTGGTGGTGCGTGGAACACCCCATGCCTAGCCAGGGTTTGCCGATCAGGCCGCGCCGACCAACCTGTAGGGTGATGGGTGATTCAAAGATTTCTCTCTAGCGAGCTGACCACTTTCTCTTGGGCCGTCGAAGGATCAATTCATAGTTTCTGAGTTCATGACCATTTACGTCGGCAATCTTTCCTTCGATGCAGAAGCGGAAGATGTCCAGCACCTGTTCAGCCAATACGGGCAGGTGAGCAAGTGCAGCCTCCCCCTCGACCGCGACACCGGACGCAAGCGCGGTTTCGCCTTTGTCGAGATGGCCAGCGAGGCCGAAGAGGCCAAGGCCATCGAAGACCTTCAGGACGTCGAGTGGATGGGTCGTGCCATCCGCGTCAACAAAGCTGAGCCCCGCGGCAGCGGCGGCGGTGGTGGCGGTGGCCGTCGCGATTTCGGCGGTGGCGGCGGCGGCTACGGCGGTGGCGGTGGTGGCGGCGGCTACGGCGGCGGCGGCGGCAACCGCTACTGAGGCCTAGGCCCCTTGGCCTTCCCCAACCGCCCCCTCGGGGGCGGTTTTTTCATGGATACCGCTGGGCTGCCTAGCCTGGAGCCATGGCAAGCCCTCCTCCTCTGGTGCTGGTGCACGGGCTGTGGGATACGCCGCGATTGTTTCGTCGCCTCCAGCAAAACCTGGGCGAGCGCCGCGCTCCGCTGCTGATCCCCCACCTGCCCCACGGCCTGGGTACCACCTCCATCAGGGCTCTGGCCGACCAGCTCGGCCAAGAGATTGAGGCGGCCTTCGGCCCCGACACCCCCATCGACCTGCTGGGCTTCTCGATGGGGGGACTGATCGGGCGCACCTGGATCCAACTGGCGGGGGGGCATCGCCGCACCCGCCGGTTCATCAGCGTGGGCAGTCCCCAGCAGGGCACCCTCACCGCCCAACCCTGGCCCCGCTGGCTGCTGGCCGGTATCGCCGACATGAAACTGGGCAGCCCCCTGCTGCGCCAGCTCAATGGAAACCTCGACGCCCTGCGGGGTGTGGACTGCTCCAGCTTCTTCTGCACCGCCGACCTGATGGTGTGGCCGGGCTGGCGTGCCGTGCTGCCCGTGGGCCCCTGCCAGTCCGTGCCCGTGCTCACCCACCAGCAACTGATGCGCGATCCGGCCGCCCTCGAGGTCCTCGTGGGCGAGCTGCTGCGCCCGTGAGCCAGCCAGCCTGAGCGCCATGCCCCCCCTCGATCTCCTGGCCGTTTCCCTGCTGGTGCGCTGGCTGCTGGGCTGGTTGCTGTGCCTGCGCATGCCGGCCCTCCCCGAGCTCACGCCCCAGGGGCAACCGCGGGTGTCCGTGCTCATCCCCGCCCGCAATGAGGCCCTCACCCTGCCCCAGCTGCTGGAGGCCCTGGCCCACCAGAGCCTCCACCCCCTGGAGGTGATCGTGATCGACGACCACTCCAGCGATGCCACCGCCACCCTGGCCCAGGCCGCCGGCGTCACCGTGCTGCCCGCGGCCCCGCTGCCGGTGGGCTGGTGCGGCAAAACCTGGGCGCTGCAGCAGGGAGTCGACCACAGCCAGGGCGACGTGCTGGTTTTCCTCGATGCCGATACGGAACCCGGGCCCCCGTTCCTGGCCCAGCTGGTGGCCAACCAGCAGCGCCATGGGGGCCTGGTGTCGGTGCAGCCCTTCCACCGCACCGAACAGCCCTACGAGCAGCTCTCGGTGCTGTTCAACCTGGTGGGACTGATGGCGGTGCCCCTGGGGGCCGGAGTGGGGGTGGCCTTCGGTCCGGCGATGGCGACCAGCCGCCGCGATTACGAGCGGATCGGCGGCCACGCCTCCGTGGCCGACAAGGTGGTGGAGGACTGGTTTCTGGCCCACCGCTATGAGGCTGCCGGCTTGCCGGTGAGTGCCTTCATCGGCGACGGCAGCCTGGCCTACCGGATGTACCCAGGGGGCCTGGGCGACATGGTGGTGGGTTTCGACAAGAACTTCGCCACCGCCGCCGGAGAGGTGCGCTGGCCCCGAATGCTCGGGGTGTTGCTGTGGCTCTCTGGCCTGTTCTGGGCGGCCTGGTGCCTGCCTGCCGCCTTGCTGCACTGGCCCATGGTGGGCAGCCCCGCCCTTGTGCCCAACCTGGTGTTGTATGGGGGCTATGCCCTGCAACTGCTCGTGATCACGCGCCGGGTGGGCAGCTTCGGCTGGATCAATCTGATCTTTCCAGTGCCGGTGCTGTTTTTCCTGGGGGTGTTTGTGCTGGCCATCCTCAACCTGGAACGGGGGTCCATCACCTGGAAGGGGCGGCAGGTGCCCACCCGCTGAAGCCGCCCCCCAACAAATTCTCTGAAACCCTGAAGCCCGTCGCGATTCGCGGAAATTGGCTGCAGAATTCAGCCATGGCTGATCCCTCTGGTCGTTATCGGGTCCGCGCTGCCGTCGAACGGGAGCAGAGCGTGCCCTTGCAGGTGCAAGCGGCCCGGTTCAGCACCCGGGATGACGCCGAAACCTTTGCCCATCTGGTGGCCCACGACCGGCTCCAAGCCGTGGTCGTGGAAAAACTGGCGCCGGGGGGATGCTGGCTGCAGCTCAGCCTGGTGGCTGGGGCGATCTAGGTTCCAACCCCTCCCTGGGCGGGCCAGCCCCGCTCAATCGGCGGCCCGGGCCTGCAGGGCGCGATCGCTGGGAATCCGCAAATCCCAGGCCCAGCCCAAGCGTTCGAGCAGTCGAATGAATCGGTAGGTGGGATCGAGCAGCAGCCGCGGGCGGCCGTCGTCAAGGGTGATGCCCTGGCGCACGGAGGCCTGGAAGGCGTGGTGGAGGTTGTGCCAGCCCTCCCCAAGCGTGATCAGCGCCACAAACAGGTTGTTACGGCTGGCGTCCCCGGTGGCGAAGGGCTGATCCCCCAGCAAGTGGGCCAGGGAATTGACGCTGGCCACACCGTGGAACAACAGGGTGCTGCTCAGGCAAAAGGCCGCCAACCACGGCAGACCGCCCAGCTGCCAGGACAGGCCGGCCAGCCCCAGCATCGGAACGAAGTGCAGCCGGTCGATCAGGCGCAGCACCGGATCGGCCTCCACATCGGCCGGCAGGGTGGCAGGAAAGAAATTGGAACTGAGCAACCAGCCCGCCTGGGAACGCCACAGCCCACGCCAGCCCGCCGAGGGAGCCAGGGGGGTGTGGGGATCGGCGGCGGTGTCGACATGGCGGTGGTGGGCCAGGTGATGGGCCTTCCACCAGCTGGGGCCCATCTGGCCGGCCGAGGCGGCCACGGCGGCCCCAATCCAGGCCACGGGGCGGGGCGCCCGATAGCTGGTGTGGGTGATCAGGCGGTGGTAGATGGCCGTGGTGGCCAGCATCCGCACCAGATAGAGGGCCAGGGCCCACAGGGCGGCCCCGATCCCCAGCCCGGTCCAGAAGAGCAGCAGGCAGCCGAGGTGACTGGCAACGATCAGAACGGGCCCGAAGGAGTACAGGACGCGACGCAGACGGGGAACCAAGCCCACTCCCAGGGGATCGCGAAGCCTAGGAGGGGGGGCCCCCTGGATCGCGCCGCAGGGCCACGATCTCCGGCACGAAGACAAAGGTGAGCGGATCGAGGCATTCCGCCTGGCCGTCGATGGCGCTGACACCGCCAGCCACAAAATCGATCAGGCGCTGGGCCTCACCGGGCTCCATCGCCCCGGCATGCACCACCACGGTCTTGCGCTCGCGCACGTGGTGCACGATCCACTCGGCCTCCTCAAAGCGGGTGGGATGGAACACCACCACCTCGGGCAACCAATCGCCGAATGGGCTCTGCATGCCTGGGGCAACCCGGATGGCGTGGCGCCCTCAACGTATGGCGCTAGCCCGGGCTCTGCAAGGAGCGCCCCCGCCAGGTCCAGCCGCGGCCACTGAGGGTCTTCCACACCGACACCGGTGCGATCGCACCGATCACCAGCCCCCCGATCCCCGCCAGCCACCACCAGTGGAGCGGGGTGCCAAAGCGACGGCGGCTCCAAAACCGAATGGCCAACTGCAAGCCGATCGCCAGCAGCGCCAACAGCAGCGGCAGGTACGCCAGGGGAGCCGGGTCCAGCACGGCCAGCCCCAGGGCCAGCGGCAGCAGCAGCCAGGGCACGGCGTAGAGCTGGAGCACCAGGGCACCGGCGGCCAGGGCCTTGGGCACGTTGCGGTCGAGACCCAGCAGCCAGTTCTTGGTCCAGCCCTCCCAGAGGGCGGCGAAATCCCGATACATCCGCAGGGTCAGCCAGTCGAGGCCGAGCAGATAGCGCAGCCGCAACCCCTGTCCCTTGATCGCCCGGGCCAGGGCGAGGTCTTCCACCACCTCACCGGCAACGGCAGCATGGCCGCCGATGGCCCGGTAGGCCTGGCTGCGGAACAGCAGAAACGGACCCGCCGCGAAGGCCAGGGGGTCGGCCGGGTCATTGGCCCGCTGGATCGGGAAACCCAGGCCCAGCAAGCTGGCGATGATCGGCTGCACCAGCCACTCCGCCAGGCAGCCGCTCCGCAACCGGGGCGCCAGGGTGAGCAGATCCGAGCCCTCGGCGATCGCATCGGCCAGGGCAGCCCGCAAAGCCCCGGGCTCCACCCGCACGTCCGCATCGATGAAGGCCACCCAATCGCTGTCCAGCCCCTGGCAGGCCCGGTGACAGGCCCAGTTCTTGCCCACCCAGCGCTCACCGGGCGGACGGGGCCCGGCCTGGAGCAGGACAAAGTGAGGGTCCCCCGCCGCCGCGGCCTGGGCCAAGTCGGCCGTGGCATCGCCGGAGTCGTCATCGACCACCACCAGGGTCCAGCGCTGGCAGGGGGACTCACTGGCGAGCAGGGCGCGCACGCAGTCGGCGATGTTGTCGGCTTCGTTGTACGCGGGCACCACCACGGTGCAGGAGGTGTCCGCCTGGCAGACACCCGCTGGCGGGGCCTGCAGGGATGGCGCCGCCGCGAAGGTGCGTTCCAACAGGGCCAGCATCACCGCCAGACCCACGCCGGAGATCCCCCCCAGGCCACTGGCCAGGGCAATCAGCCCGGGGACGGGGAGGTCCAGGAATCAGCGCCGGTGACGGTGCAGCAGGCGATCGGCCGCCGCCTGGCGGCAGACCCGGCGGAACGGAGCCAGCCCGATGCCAAACAGCTCCTCAAAAAGGCGATTGGCCGCCATCACCGAGGCCAGACCACAGCGGTGCACCTGCTGTTGCAGGGTGGTTTGGGGTTGCTCGGCGATGCCCTCGAACAAACGGCTGAGGCGAAAGTGCTGCAGGGCCTGAAAGGGCGTCTTGCCGCGACAATGGTCAAAACAGAGGTCGAGCCATTCCGCGCTCACCCCAATGGAGGTGGCCAGCACCTCGAGTTGGATGTCCTCGGCGAAGTGGCGGGCGAAGTAGCGGCCGGCCCGGTTCACCACCTCCAGCTGCTGGGTGGGAGCAACCGGAAGGATGGGGCGGGCCGCCGCCATCCGCCGGCGCCGCCTGGGCGGGCCATGCCGATCCGTACCGCCCCTGATCGGCGCCGCATCGAGGCCGGCATCCAGCGCCGCATCCAGTGGTGGGGGCAGGGGTGGGGGAACAAGACGCATCGCACTCCCAGACAGGCGGGACGGCGGACGTGAGGAACGCCTTCTCAACCAAGAAATAACCCTGCGGGCCGGGCGATGCAATCGCATTCGCTACCGACCGGGCGATCTGTTGCAACGCTGCATCAAACGCAACGATCCGCCGCGGCACAGAGCTCGAGGGCCAGCTGCTCGCCGCTGCGCAGGGCCCCTTCGATACGGCCAAAGCCCACCCCGGCAATGAAGTCGCCGCAAAAGCCCACCCGACTGCGGGGACAGAACATCAACTCGGAAGGCAAGCCGGGGGCCAGGGGGAAGGCTGCGCCCCAGCGCATCAGCTGGCGGTCGGCCGTGCCGAGATCCAGCCCGGGCAGCCAGGTGGCCATCACCTGTTCGAGCGCCGTGGTGAGGGCCGCGATCACCGTGTCCTCCCGGCCCTCATCCGGGGGCAGCTGGAGCATCCGGGCCACGGCGGAATGGGTGCCATACACATCGAGGTGGTCGGCGGCGAAGGCCTGGGTGGAATGGGCCACCACGGCACAGCGACCGTCCAGCTGGGGCTGGATCGTGATCCGCTGCAGCCCCCAGCGCTGCTGGGCTGCCGCATCGAAATGAAGCAGGCTGAAGGGCAGGTTCCGCCAGGGCCCGGCGGCCGTGGGATCCAGCACCACCAGCAGATTGCTGCGGGCCTCGCTGCGGATCCCGGCGATCACGGTGAGGGCGTGCTCGAGCTGGAGGTCCCCCAGGGGAGCGGCCGCCACCTGCAGGGGCACGTCCTCCCAGCCAAAGATGGCCCGGCTGCGGGGATGGGCCAGCAGGGTGCTGCTCAGCACCAGCCAGTCGGCCTGCCCCAGCAGCTCCCGGTTGCGCCCCAGCAAGCACCAGGGGCCGCCCTCCCGGTCGAGGTGGCGCACCAGGGTGCCGTAGTGGGTGTCGCAGCCATTCCCGGCCAGGCTCAACAGACCCCGGCAGAGGTGATCCATCCCCCCCTGGCCCCGGTAGAGCTGGCCCAGCCCCAGCGCATCCGCCTGGCCGGGCCGCAGGGTTGACTCCCCCTGCAGCTGGGCAATGGCCCCCTGCCAGGGCTCGATCCAGCCCCCCTCCAGCAGCGGCTGGAGCAGCCGCGGCGCCGTTTCGCCGGTGATGTTGAGCAGGGGCGCACCGTGGTCGATGCGCAGCTCAGCATCGTGGCGGGAGCGGCGGGTGCTGGCCCGTCCGCCCGGGCCCCGGCCCGTTTCCCAAAGACTGATCGCGCCCCCAAAGCCCAGGCGCCGCAGCTGGGCCACCAAGGCGCAGCCCGAGACCCCGGCACCGATGACGGCAATGGATCCAGGGCCCGACAGGGGCATCGCCAACAACGGAGCCGGTGTTGCCTTCAGGATGACAGCGATCTTCCAGGTTGCAGCCGATGGTTGGGCGCCCGGCATCTGAGGCACCGGTGCTGGTGTTTGACGGCGGCTGCCCGTTCTGCCGGCACTTCGCCGAGCTGGCGGAACTGCGCAGCGGCATTCCGGGCCTGACCATTCGCGATGGCCGCAGCGACCATGGGCTGCGGCGGCAGTTGCGCGCCCAGGGTTGGAACCTGAGCGAGGGGGCCGTGGTGCTGACGGGTGACCAGGTGCTGCATGGGGCCGATGCCATCCAGTGGATCTGCAGCCGGATGGCCCCCAGTGCCCCCCTGCTCCAGCTGCTGGGGCCCCTGCTGGCCACGCGGGAACGGGCGCGGCGCACCTACCCCCTGCTGTTGCTGGCACGGCGCCTGGCCCTGGGCCTGCGGGGGTTACCGCTGGACCCCGACCAGCCAAGAGGCGCATTCCGCAACAGGTAGCGTTGCCTGCAAAGGACGCAACCATGGCCCGTTTTCTGGTGGTGCTCAGACCCAGTGGGCCCATGGAGGCGGGGGCCATGCTCGAGGCCCTTCAGCCGGTGTTGCAGGGCCTGAACGCCGAAATCGAGCACCGCACCCCGGCCCACCTCAGCGCCATGATTCGCGGCGGCGGCGAGAGCCAGCGGATGCAGCTGTTTGCCGATGTGCAGTCGAAGTCCAGTGGCCGGGTGCTGGAGCTGGTGGTGCTCAGCCGCGAGGCGATGGGATCCACCGCACCCCATACCCGCCGGACCTTTGAGCAGCTGCTGGAGCTGATCGAAATGCATGTGCACACCATGGTTCTGAGCTTCCGCTCCGACCGGGATGGCCCGCTGCCAGCAGCCACGAGCTGACCAACCCCACCCCAATCAAGCCCAACAACTTTAGAAAGGCTTAAGATTGCGGGATCTGGTCCAGGGGTTGCCTTGAACGAAAACCATCCCGTGTTGCTGTCCCTTGATGCGGAGCTGTGCAGTCTGCGCAGCGCCTACTCCCAACAGCCCAACGAGCAGACCCGTTACCAGCTGGTTCGACTTGAACAGCTGATCAACCAATGGGCGCCCGAGCACACCTCCTCCAACTGAGCACCAACCCAACCGGGGCGATGGGCGGCAGCCCAACACGCGTTGCTCTGCGCTGCACCGCTCAAAGCACCAGTACGCACGAGTCATTGGTCTGGTCGGCCTTTGGAGCGGCGGCGATCGCCCAGGGGCCAGGGCCAGAGAAAACGCCTCTGCCTGCGGCGAACAGCACTCAGGCGCCTGGAACTTACCGGAATAGCGGAGGGACGATAATCGAGCTCCTGGAGCAGATGGATTGCTTCACTGACCTGAATTGGGCGGTGAAATAAATAGCCCTGTGCCCGACGCACACCATTGGCTGCCAGCCACTGCTTTTGGGCTTCTGTTTCGACACCTTCAGCGGTGATTGCCAGACCAAGATCATTCAACATTGTCAACATCGTGCGCAACAGGGTACGCGGGGAGTCGTCCTGCTCCTCAAGACGCATCACAAAGGCGCGGTCAACCTTCACACCCTGGAGAGGCAAAGAAATCAGACGCGCCAGAGAGGAATAGCCAGTACCAAAGTCATCAATCGCGATAGCAACGCCTCGCTCAACCAGATCCATCAAAAAATGCTCGAAGGCATCCGTAGAATCCTGAAAAGCATCCTCGAGCAGCTCCACCTGCAGGGTCCAACCAGAAGGCAAGACATTGCTGTCAATCAATTGAAGGAGCCTGGAGCGCAGCTCATCGTCTTCCAGCAGAATGCCGGAGAGATTCACACTCATCGTCATCTGGCGTTGAGGAATGGGCTGGGCCAACAGTGGCACTGCAGCCAAAGCCTGCTCGATAATCAGCAGATCCAGCTCGCCGGTGATGCCGCTGTCATTCAGCATCGGCATGAAGGTACCGGGCGACACAATTTGCGACCCACGGGGCCAACGGGCTAGTGCTTCGAAGCCAATAGGACTCCCATCGGCAAGATCAACAATCGGCTGGAGATAGGTTTCCAGTGCACGCGAGTTAAGAGCCTCCCTCAGATCAGATTCAAGGCGATAGCTCTCACGCGCAACAGAGCGCGCCTCGGCATCAATGAACCGAAAGGTATTACTCGACGAGCGCAACGCCATACGCAGAGCCATGCTGGTATCCGCCAAAAGTGCCTCGACGCTGGCGTAATTACCGCTGTGAATTGCAATTCCGATCGACATTCCCAAGGGTAGGGTTTGGGAACCACTGCGGTAGATCTGATTGCAGAAACCAATCAGTCGTTCAGCGATTCGCTGCACATCCGAGTGCTGGACGGCAAACGGGAGCAAAACCAAGAGCTCAGCATCTGTGAAGCGAGCGATAGAGGACCCCTTAGGAACGGCTGCCAAGGCCCGACGCGCCCCCTCATTCATGAATTCCTCAGCAACAACGCCCCCGAGGGTCGCGTTGACACGGTCGTAATCACGAAAACGACAGCGGAGCAGCGCAAATGGGAGCCCTCCGTTCATCGATAAATTCAACTCCAACATCTGGAGCAATTGATCACGACTGGCGAGTAGCTGCAAAGAACTGAGTTCATCGCTGGGCAATCGTTGCCGCAAGCGTTCAGCCTTCAGGCCTTCCTCCGTGCGGCTGAGAACCGAAGCCTGCCTAAGGCCATCCAGCAGCTGAACCGTGATGGAAGCCAGCCGCTGCAGACTGTCGATCTGATGCTCCATGAGCTGATGGGGCTGCCGACTGATGGCACAGAGGCTCCCCAGCGCAAAACCATTCGGACTGATCAGGGGGAAGCCCGCATAAAAGCGCACGCCTAACTCTCCTATGACCAAAGGATTATCTGCAAAACGGTCATCCTCAAGCGTGTCCGGGACGATAAACGGATCACGACACAGGATAGTGTGACCACAAAACGAAATCGTACGGGGCGTATCCTGCTGACCCAATGGCGCCCCCACACAACTTTTAAACCACTGACGATCTTCATCAACGAGGCTGATGATGGCAATATCCGTACCAGCAACCCGGCGGGCCAACTCACTGATGTCGTCGAAGCGGGGATCTGCAGGTGTGTCGAGAACATCGAAACTATGCAGCTCCATTACGCGAGCTGGATCCGATTCAGGGATTTCAGGAAACTGCATGATCCCTAACGAGCCAACCTAGAGGCAACTCGTCCATCGGTCCACTCCAAGCGGTTGCGACCAGCCTGCTTGGCAACGTAGAGCGCCTTGTCAGCAACGTTATAGAGATAATCGATGTTGTAGCCACACTCACCGGTGTATGCAGCGCCGATGCTGGCTGTAATTTTTAGCTTTTGCCCACCTATTTTAAGCCTCGTCATCTCCAACTGAAGCCGCAACCGCTCCAACGCCCGTCCACCATTCTCGCGATTCGTGCCCAGCAACAAAGCAAACTCCTCGCCCCCAAATCGGCACACCAAATCTTCGGGTCTAATGACGGCCCGGAAGACATCCGCGACATGGGACAAGGCTTCGTCCCCAGAGGCATGCCCGTAGGTATCGTTAATACGCTTAAAGTGGTCGACATCAATAACAGCAAAAACAAAATCTCGACTCATTTCTTCCGCTTCGGCTAACAGGTCCTGAGCTTTTTCCATAAACAATGTACGATTATAGAGCTGGGTAAGTCCATCCGTGTTGACATCTTCACAAAGCTGAGGCAGCAGCCGCCTGGAGAGGACAGTCCAAAGTGCAAGGGACAGAAGGCCTGAAGACAACAAGCTCAACATTGATATAACAACCAAATCCTGGATGTAGTCAACAAATACTACTCCAGGGTCATAGTTAAACATGACCAGAAGCCGATCGGAGGCAAGGCCTATGTCCCGAGATGGAAGCTCCAAAGGACGCGTAACCGTAAAACTACCTGCATTCAGAAACAGATTGGCAGAATTAATATCAACACAATTTTTGCCGTTCTGCTGAAAACAACGAACAACCGCTTTGAAATCTGGGTCATTTGTTTCTGTTCTCTCAAGCTGTGGATCCGTTATGGCCAACCCACGAGCGGCAGGGAGCGAAGAATAGATAATTTTACCAACATTATCTACAATAAGCAGCATATTCAAACCGTCAATCTCGTCGACCCTGGGACTGCGTGCATAGGCGGAAATCAAGGCCTGCCTGCTCGCCAGCCCTATGGGAGCGGCAAAGGTTGCCTCCACAAAATCGCGAGAGTGCTCAGCATCATTAAGCACTTCACGCTGACGCTCAACAATATCAACTAAGCCCAGAAAAGCAGCCAGTATAAATGATGAAAAAAACCAATAGGCAAGAACCAGCCCCCTTAAGCGCCCTGCCGACTTGACAACAGATTTAGTAAGGCTAGTCATTAATAGGGCACTCCTAACGCTTCAACAGATTTTCGAAAAAATCCAAGGCAGCTTGTATTTGATTCTGCGCTTGGCGAGAGGATTCCAAAGACGCATTTAAGTCCGGCGACAGGTTGCCGTCGTCAGATGGCTTCTCATTCAAGCCGCCAATCAAGCGCTCGATTTCAAGCATGGCAGATCGAGCTTGAATGAGCTGTTGCTCTAGAGAATTAAAATCTTGAGGCAGATCCAGGGGTGGCAATTTTTCAAATGGGACATTAACCTGATTGGCAACGTAATAGTCAGGTTTTTTATTATCTCCGATTCGAATCGGATAGAGCGTTAACCGATTGAGGAAGCGGGTGCCATCCATTCGATAGTTGATCAGCTCACCGGCGAAAGACTGACCGTCACGAATGCACTGGCGTAAGCGCGCCAGCTCCTGTGGGTCCGTATCCGGACCTTGCAAAAATCGACAGTTGTAACCAATGGCCAATTCCTTCGGATAGCCTGTAATCTCCACAAAAGCATTATTCACATAAATTAGCTGTTCATCCGGCTTATTCATGTCAGCAATGGAGATGCCTACAATTGAGTCATCAACGACACTCCCAAAAATGGACAACTCTTGCAACTGATCGGCAAGGCGGCCAGCCAGATCGATTTCACGCTGGGTGGAATCAACCAATTGACGATTGAGCTTTGAAAAGGCGCTGCTCTGCTTTTTGAAAACACTCGTTGTGACGACTGAAATGACACCAACAACACCCGCGTAACCAAAAACCCAAGAGATATTTCCAAATCCTTCAGCTTGAAGTCCGCGGACACTTACCTCTTGAATTCCACGAACATCATTCAATTTCCAATCCCGCTTTGGTGAGTCAGGGTGGGCATTGTGGCAGGTCACACAGGCTGCACGCATCCGCACAGGAGTGGCAAGACGGTAGGTGGATCGCCCCAAGCCAAAACCATCGAGACGATCAAAAACTGTTAGGTCTGGGTTGGAACGAAACGCTGAGATGGCTTCTTTTTCAAAGAGGTCAAGTGGCTGGGTCGTACGCTTGGCAAAGGGATAGTCTGAAAGGAATTCATAGGTGATTCGCCCATCACTGTGAGCATTATCAAACAGCGCACCCAGCTCAATCGAAAGGGTGGCCGGTATGGGAATGCCTCCATGAACATCTCGATAATTCTCAGAGAAAACCGCCTTGCCATCAGCAGCCTGGAGCCGAGCGATGACGTTATCGGCGTAATAGGCACGCATTCCAGTAGCCAAGGTGGAAATTTCATCCGCCTGAAGCTTCATTTGGGCCACCGTGGCCCTGGAGGTCGCCACGACGGTGACTAGAGGCAAAAGGAGCAGACTGGCCAGCAAAACCAAGAGGACCGTATCGGGTCGCCAGATCCAACGCCTTAACCCTGCGAGCCTTCTGCCCAACGAGGCCAAGGAAACACGCTGAAAGGAGAGGGCACGTTTCATGAACCACCGGGCGGCATCAACCCTGCTGCAGTCAACGTAGCGCTTCGGGGTCCACCATCGAGGATGGTTGACGAAACTCTCAGGCGATTCTCAGCGCTGGGCAGCGTGTCGCAACGAGCAGGTGCCGGAATCAATCTGGCGGATGGCTCCACTCACCGCCTTGGCTTCCATCCGGGAGATACCGTCATCCCTGACCTCAACAAAAACCACCTCGCCTGGCTTTTCGCCAAAATGATCATTGAGCAAGAACAATTCTGATTTGAGGCGATGATCACGAGAAGAGATAATGCGACCTTCGCTCTCAAGTCCCCTACGCAAGTCTTCAGAGTGGCTTTTAGTGGAACCTGGGGTATATCTTGAGACGAGGGTCACAGCACCACGCTTTTCGGAGACATGCATGTGAACATGACGGTTGGTTTCAAAAACACAATCAATCATCAATGATCCTGAATCCTCGGCAGGGATGTTGGCTGAGCAGGCAGCCAAGAAGGGGGCAGCAGCCATCGCCCCTAGAACTCCGAAGATCAGGCGACTGTTGAGTGGCAGCAAGGCCTCGTGCTTCCGGCAGATGGAGATAAACCGGATCGTTTCAACGGACCAATTCTTTTATGAGGTTACCTGTTATCCGGAAACCGTGCGACGCCCTCCTTACCGCGAAGCATCATCCCCAGCCCCACCACCAATCCCGGTGCCAATCACCCCTGCATCAGGGGTTGCACCACGGACAGTGCTGCGGATCGGCGGCCTCCACGCCATCCCGGCGGGCACGCGGGAGCTGGAGGTGGCAACAAGGGCAGCCCCACACCTCCACCGCCAGGAGATCGGTGGCGGTCCCGCAGCAACGGCAGGGG
Source organism: Cyanobium sp. T1B-Tous (assembly GCF_024345475.1). Lineage (GTDB taxonomy): Bacteria > Cyanobacteriota > Cyanobacteriia > PCC-6307 > Cyanobiaceae > Cyanobium_A. The sequence goes on along the minus strand of NZ_JAGQBE010000005.1, from coordinate 18,747 downwards.
AGCCCGGCTTGCCGATCGACCACCCCCCACCCCGGGGCCCCGCAGCCGGGGCAGGGGGACCCCAGGCGCCGCACGAGCGCCACACCCAAGCGGCGAATCGAGCGCATCCGGGTGGGATTGCAGTGGGCACGCATGTCGGTCTCCAGCCACACCTCCCTGCGGGAATCGAGCCCGCGGCAGGCATCCAGGGCGTCCTGAAGAGCCCCAGGGTGGGTGAGATCTTTGAAATACGGCCCTTCGGGCTGATTCAACGGACGGGCGATCACGCCATGGGAGGGAAAGCCCACCTGCTTCAGCCAGGCTGACGGGTCTTGCTCCGGCCCGAGCCGCGTCTGGGAGTAGTTGGTGCGCCAATCGAGGCGTTGCTCCAGCAGGGTGAGCGGGCGATCGAGATCGACGAACACCAGCAGTTCCTGCCCCACGGCCAGCAGCGGCACCGCGGGATGGGGGCCAAAGCTGGCCTCGCTCGCCAAACCGAACCGCAGGCCGCTGCGCTCGAGGCCCATCCGCGCCTTGCTGCGGCAGGTGCTGAGGGCATCGTCGAGGCGCTGCACCTCACCACTGAAGGTGCCCAGGCTGTCGGTGTCGCAGTCGCACACTTCAAGCGTGGCCCCCAAACCCAGGGCAAACGGGCGGGCCAGGGCCCGCTGCTTGCCGTGGTGGGTGGCGAGGCAGAGCCGCTGCCCCGCATAGGGCGAAGCCAACGGCACCGAATCAGGCGGGCTGTTCGGAGGCCAGCGTTGGGCCCTCGCCGGGTTCGCGCGGAATCACCAGCCGCAGCAGGATCGGGGCCAGGAAGGTGGTGCCAATCACCATCAGCAGGATGGCGGCCTCGAGGGCGGGCGTGAGGATGCCGGCCTGGCTGCCCAGCCCCAGGAAGATCAGACCCACCTCGCCGCGCGGCATCATTCCCAGCCCCACCACCAGGCGGTTGGTGGGTTCCTGGCTGAGGTAACTCCAGCCGGCGGCCACCTTGCCAGCGATCGCCACCGCCAGCAGGAAAGCGGCCACCACCAATCCCTCCCGGTTGGCCGGATCGAGCGGGTTGAGCACGGAGAGATCCAGGCCCGTGCCGATCAACACGAAAAACACGGTGGCAAACAGGGCCACCAGGGGCTTCACCGCCGCATCGATGTCATGGGTGTGCTTCGAAGCACTGAGGATCAGCCCCGCGGCGAAGGCGCCCAGGGCCGCCTCCAGGCCAATGGCCTGGGCGGCGAAACAGCTCACGGTGAGCACCAGAAAACTGGCCACGGCCACATCCCCGGGGGCCTTGAGCCGGTCCACCACCCAATCGAAGGCGGGGGCCGCCGTGCGGCTCAGCACCAGGGCCACGGCCACAAAGGCCACCGCCGCCAAACACAGCTTCAGCACGGGGCCGAGGCTGAAGGCGCCGCCACCCACGATGGCCACCACCACGGCCAGGATCACGATGCCGATGATGTCGTCGAGCACGGCGGCACCAATCACGATCTGGCCCTCCTTGCGCTTGAGCCACTTGAGCTCGCCAAACACGCTGGCGGTGATGCCGATCGATGTGGCCGTCATCGCCGCGCCGGCAAACACGGCTGGAATCAGCGGGACATGGAACAGGAAATAGAGGCCGGCGGTGCCCAGGGCAAAGGGCAGCACCACACCAGCCACCGCCACCGTGCTCGCCTGCACCCCCACGGCCACCAGCTCATCGAGCTCGCTCTCCAGACCGGTGAGAAACAGCAGGGCAAACAGGCCGAGCTGGGACACGGACTGCAGGCTGGGGAAGGTTTCGTTGTAAACCTCCTGCACCGCATCGGGACTGATCTGGGCCAGGGAACCCACCAGCCCCGTCACCCCGGCGCTGAGCTGGGCCTGCACGGCAGGAGGCACGATCAGGTGCAGGCCTGAAACGCCAATCAGCACACCGGCCACCAGCTCTCCCAGGATCGTGGGCAGCTGCAGGCGCACCATCACTTCGGCGATGGCCCGGGCGGCGAAGAAGATCACCACAAAACGGCCCACCTGAATCAGGGTTTCGGCCACTTCGAGTTGGTGTGGGCTGATCTCCAGGAACACCGGAGCGGGAAGAAGCATGCAGCCTCAGAACGGGTGGCAGGTGTATAGGCAGCCGGGCCACCTGGCTGGGGCATGGCAGTGCCGTTGGCCAGCAGGCGTTCAAACGGGTCAGAGAGCTGGTGGTGGGGGATCCCCGCTTCCTCGAACCCGCCACCAGCTCACCACACTCCAACCCAAAAAAGCCAGCACAGGCCCAGTCGCAACCAGCATGGCCAAACGGAACGTCCCGATCGCCGTGGGCAGCTTGGCCAGCACCACCAGCTCCACCAGATAGAACCCATAGATCAGCAACAGCAACGCCCCATCCGTTGCCGTGATCGTGGCGTAGCTCCAGAGCAGCGGCAGGCAGATCAGGGTCACCACCACCAGCACGGGCAAATCGCGCTGCAGAAGCACGGCTGGCACCGCGATGCCGGAGCTGCCGCTGAACAGAATTCCCATGCCCAGGATCAGCAGCAGATTGAACAGGCTGCTGCCCACCGCATTGCCAATCGCCAGATCCGCCCGCCCCCGATAGGCCGCCACCAACGAGGTCACCAGTTCCGGCAGCGAGGTGCCGGCCGCCACCAGGGTCAGTCCGATCACAGCCTGATCCACCTCCAACAGGCGAGCGGCACTGAGCGCCCCTCTGAGCAAGAGGTCTGAGCCCAGCACCAGCAGCCCAATCCCAAGGCCCTGCAACGCCAAGGCCGGCCCAAGGCCTCCACCGGGTTTCGGATCCGAATCGCTGTCACTGCGCGGCTCCAGCTGGCGTTGCTCGATGGCACTCACCAGCTCCCAAACCAGGTTGATGGTCAAGCCCACCAGCAACGCCAAACCAGCGGGCCAGAGCAAGCGACCCGCTGCCGCCATACCCCATACCGCCAGGGTGGCGATCAACAGCACCGGCAGATCCCGGCGCACCAACCGCCGACTCACCCGCAAGGGGACCACAAGGGCACAGGAGCCCAACACCACCAGCAGGTTGAAGAGGTTGCTGCCCACGACGTTTCCCAAGACCAGCGCTGTGTCTTGCCGCTCGATTCCCATCAGGGCCACAGCCAATTCCGGGGCACTGGTGCCCAGGGAGACCACGGTGAGGCCGATCACCACCGCCGGGATGCCAAGCCGGCGAGCCATCTGACTGGCACCTGAAACAAAGGCCTCTCCCCCGCAGAAGAGCAGCAGCAATCCCGCAAGCGACGTCAACAGCGCCTGGGGAAACAGCACGGCAGAGTGAAAACGCTGCTCCCACCCTGGCCCAACCAACCCTGCATGACATGGGTCGTCTCACGGCATCGTGCTTGGGGCAGGCGCCCCGACGGACCCTTACCGACTGATCTGTACCGACTCATGCCTTTCTCCCCCATGGAGTGGTGGGGCCGTCCCCATCGCGACCTCCTCTCGGGACTGGTCGTGGCCTTCGCGATGATCCCGGAGGCGATCGCCTTCTCTGGCATCGCGGGCGTGGATCCCCGCGTGGGCCTGTTCGGGGCCTTCCTGCTCTCGGTGACGCTGGCGATCGTGGGCGGCCGCACCGCGATGATCACCTCCGCCACCGGCTCCACCGCCCTGCTGATGACGGGCTTGGTGCAGCAGGGCAATGCCCTGGGCGAGGGTCGGGGCCTGGAGTATCTGCTGGCGGCGGGGATCCTCACGGGCTTGCTTCAGATCGCCTGGGGCTACCTGCGACTGGCCCAGCAGATGCGCTTTGTGCCGCAGCCGGTGATGGCCGGGTTCGTCAACGCCCTGGCCATCCTGATCGTGCTGGCCCAGTTGCCCCAGCTCGGCCTTGATTGGTTCCAGCCCGAGAAGGTGGCTGTCACGTCCTCCCAGCTGCCGGCGGTGTGGGGCCTGATGGCCCTCACCCTGCTGATCATCTACGTGATGCCGCGGCTGACCACGGCAGTGCCCTCGGCGCTGGTGGCAATCCTGATCTCCACCGGCCTCTCGATCCGCCTGGGGCTGGATGTGCCCACCGTGGCCAGCCTGGGCACCCTTCCGAGCGGCCTGCCCCAGTTCGCCCTGCCCCAGGTGTCGTTCAACCTCAACACCCTGGGCCTGATCCTGCCCACGGCCCTGGCGATCTCGCTGGTGGGGCTGATGGAAACCTTTCTCACCCAGGACATCCTCGACGACCTCACCGACAGCTCCAGCTGCAAGAACGCCGAAGCCCGCGGCCAGGGCATCGGCAACATCGTCAGCTCGCTATTCGGGGGGATGGCTGGCTGTGCCCTCGTAGGCCAGTCGGTGATGAACGTGGGGTATGGAGGACGCACCCGCCTTTCTACCCTCAGCTCCGGGGTGGCCTTGCTGGCGATGATCCTGCTTGCCGGCCGCTGGGTGAACCAGATCCCCATGGCCACCCTGGTGGGCGTGATGGGAATGATCGCCATCAACACCGCCAACTGGAGCTCCATCCGCGGCATCCGCCGCATCCCCAAGAGCGACACGGCCGTGATGCTGCTCACGGTGGTGGTCACCGTGCTCAGCCACAACCTGGCGGTGGGCCTGGTCTCGGGGGTAGCCCTGGCGGCGATTCTGTTCAGCCGCAAGGTGGCCCAGGTGATTGAAGTGAGCAGCGAGCTGATCAGCCCCAGCCACCGGCTCTACAGGGTGGAGGGCCAGCTGTTTTTTGTGAGCAGCATTTATTTCCGCCAAGGGTTTGAGCTGCACGAGCAGCCCCACCCCGAACAAATCACGATCGACATGGCCGGCGCCCACATCTGGGACCAAAGCGGTGTGACGGCCCTGGATCAGGTGATCCGCCGCCTCAAGCTCGGCGGCAGCAGCGTGGAGGTCCTGAATCTCAACCCCGCCAGCACCAATCTCTTCGCCCGCATTGGCGTGGCAAAAGAAGCCGGCGGACGCGGTGGCGACGGGCCCCCTGTGCCAGCGGGATGATCAACGCGGCCAGCTTTTGGGGAGTTGCCGGAGCCAGACCCAACGCCCCGGGATCCTGCCTAGTGTTCCGCGCCAACCATCATCTGTAGCGATGACAACCGCATCGGCGCCCCCCGGGCGCCCGGGTCTGCGGCTGCTGAATCACATCAGCACCAACAACATCAAAGGCGATCTCTTCGGCGGTGTGACCGCAGCTGTGATCGCCCTGCCGATGGCCCTTGCCTTTGGTGTGGCCTCCGGTGCAGGTGCAGCTGCCGGCCTCTGGGGGGCCGTGCTGGTGGGCCTGTTTGCCGCCCTGTTCGGCGGCACCCCTTCCTTGATTTCCGAGCCCACCGGGCCGATGACGGTGGTGATGACCGCCGTGATCGCCAGCTTGACCGCTGCTGATCCGGAAAACGGCCTGGCCATGGCCTTCACCGTGGTGATGCTCGCCGGCGTGTTCCAGATCGTCTTCGGCTTCCTGAAGCTGGGGCGTTACGTCACCCAGATGCCCTACACGGTGATCTCAGGGTTCATGAGCGGCATCGGGCTCATCTTGATCATCCTGCAGCTGGGCCCCTTCCTCGGCCAGGCCATCCCCAAGGGCGGCGTGATGGGCACCCTCAGCGCCCTGCCACAGCTGATTCAGAACGCCCGCCAGCCGGAAGTGGTTTTGGCGGTGATCACCCTGGCCATCCTCTGGTTCACCCCGGCGGCGATCAAGAAAATTGCCCCACCCCAGCTGATTGCCCTGATCGCCGGCACGGTGCTCTCTCTCACCCTGCTCAGCGGTGGTGCTGGTGGCGAGGACATTCGCCGCATCGGCGAAATCGCCTCTGGCTTCCCCCAGCTGCGCATGCCCTATTTCGAGCTGGGGCAGGCGAGCAAAATGCTGATTGATGCCGCCGTGCTGGGCATGCTCGGCTGCATTGATGCCCTACTGACAGCCGTGGTGGCCGACAGCATCACCCGCACCGAGCACGATTCCAACAAGGAACTGATCGGCCAGGGTTTAGGCAACATCGCTTCTGGCCTGTTCGGTGGCATCGCCGGTGCCGGCGCCACCATGGGCACGGTTGTGAACATCCAGGCCGGCGGCCGCAGTGCCCTCTCAGGCATCAGCCGGGCCGTGATCCTGATGGTGGTGATCCTGGCCTTCACTGGCGTCGCTGCCCAGATCCCCCAGGCCGTGCTGGCCGGTATCGCCCTCAAGGTGGGTGTCGACATCGTCGACTGGGGCTTCCTTAAGCGAGCCCACCGCATCTCGATCAGCGGAGCTCTGATCATGTACCTGGTGATCGCCCTCACCGTGCTGGTCGATCTCATCGCGGCCGTGGGCATCGGCGTGTTCATCGCCAACATCCTCACCATCGACAAGATGAGCTCCCTGCAGAGCAAGAGCGTCAAGTCGATCAGCACCGGCGACGGTGACCTGATGCTGCCCGACGACGAGAAGGCCCTGCTCGATCAAGGGAAGGGCAAGGTGCTGCTCTTCCAGCTCAACGGCGCCATGATTTTTGGCGTGGCCAAGGCCATTGGACGGGAACACAACGCCATCGGCGACGTGAATGCCGTGGTCTTCGATCTCACCGAGGTATCGCACCTGGGTGTGACTGCTGCGCTGGCCGTGGAGAACGCCGTGGAGGAAGCCATTGAGAAAGGGCGCGAGGTGTTTGTGGTGGGAGCCAGCGGCACCACCCAGCGCCGGCTCGAGACCCTTGGCCTGTTCAACAAACTTCCGGCTGAACGCACCCGCCTGAGCCGCCGCGAGGCGCTGCAGCAGGCCGTGGGAAGCCTGGCCTGAACCGACCAACCCAACCCAGCAGAGGGCTCGGCCACCCCGGGCCCTTTTTCATTGTCTTGTGTGATCTCCCATGAGTCTGTCCAGCGACCAGCGCTTCCTCTCGATCATCCACAGCTATGAACGGCAGCTCGCCAAACTTCTAGGCCTACTCCTGGCCATCGTGATTGGCTTTGCCGTCATCGAGCTTGTCGTTGAATCCAGCATCAACATTGCAAGGTTTCAGGCCGACTGGTTTGAAGGAGGCCTGATCAAACTGCTCGACCGGTTGCTGCTGATTTTCATCGCGTTGGAAGTGCTCCAAAACGTGACCGCCTATCTGCGCGACCAGGTGGTGCAGATCGAGTTGGTGCTGCTCACGGCCATGACTGCCGTGGCCAGGAAAGTGATTGTGCTTCCACCAGGCACCGAAAGCAAACCCCAACTCATGGCCGGTTTTGGCGTGATTGTGGTAGGCCTTGCCGCGGCCTATTGGCTCGTCAAACGGGCCAGACATGACCAGCAATCAGCCTGATCCAGGGTCAACAGAACCGTGAAATACCCAACGCATCTTGAGGCATTGATCAGCGTTTCTGATCGCAGAGATTGCAGCTCCTGGTTGATCAGTAGCCCAGAAATAACCCAACTCAAAAAAACAGTCAGTACCGTTTGCCGACCCCACTGCAGACGACAGTCCGATGCCTGCGCCACAGAAACGCCCCCAGGGCGGCTGCGACGCACTCAGCCAGCACATGCGCGCCATCGGCCGCATTGCGCTGCTGAGCCCTGAGGAAGAAATCAGCCTGGCCAGGCTGGTGCAAAGCGGCTGCCGAGCCACCGACGTGGCCCAGGAGATGACCTTGCGAGCCGGCGGCGTGGCCCCCAGCCTGGCCGCCTGGGCCCAGGAAGCCGGCATGGAGGTGCGCCAACTGCAGCGCTGCCTGCGGGAGGCCAACCAGGCCCGCAGCCGCATGGTGCTTGCCAACATCCGCCTGGTGGTGAGCATGGCTCGCCGCTACCAGCACACCCCTGGGGAGCTGGAGGACCTGATCCAGGAGGGCACCATCGGCCTGATTCGAGCCGTGGAACGGTTTGACCCCAGCCGCGGCTACCGGTTTTCCACCTACGCCACCTGGTGGATCCGCGACGGGATCACCAGTGCCCTGGTGGCCAAGGGCCGCACCATCCGCTTGCCCGCCTCGATGGTGGATCAGCTGTACAGGCTGCGCCAGGCCCAGCAGAGCCTCAGCCACCAGCTAGGCCGCGACCCCAGCCTGGAGGAGTTGGCCGCTGCCACAGGGCTCAAGCCCCTGGACATCCGCGAGGCGCTCTTCCGGGCCCAGGAACCCCTGAGGCTGGATGGATACCAGGCCTCCCAATCCGAGTCGAGCCTGCTTGACAGCCTGGCCTGCGAGGCCAGCAAGCCCCAGGAGCAGGTGGATGCCACCCTGATGCAGGAAGACATCCATCAGCTGCTCGATGAACTCCCCGCCCAGGAAGCTGAGCTACTGCGCTTGCGCTACGGAATCGCCGCGGGGGAAGCGTTGAGCCTGAGCGCCACGGCCCGGCAGATGGGCATCACCCGGGACACGGCCCGGGGCCTGGAACGGCGGGCCAATGCCTCGATCCGGCGACTGTCGACGCGTTACCTGGACCATCTCGAAGCCTGAGCCGATGCCCTGGCACCCCCACCTCTGGCACCCCACCACCCAGGTGGCCACCAGCCCCGAGCCGCTGCAGGTGCGTTCCGCCCGCGGCAGTGAAGTGGAACTCAGCGATGGCCGGCGGCTGATTGACGCGATCAGCAGCTGGTGGGTCACCCTCCACGGCCACGCCGAGCCTGCCATCGCAGCGGCGATCGCCCGCCAGGCCCAGCAGCTGGAGCAGGTGATATTCGCCAACTTCAGCCACGAACCCGCCGAGCAGCTCGCCACCCGCCTCAGTGCGCTCACGGGCCTGCAGCGGCTGTTCTTTTCGGACAACGGCTCGACCGCCGTGGAAGTGGCCCTGAAAATCGCCTGGCAGTGGTGGCGCAACCAGGGCAGCGAACGGCACCAGGTGATCGCCTTCGAGGGGGCGTACCACGGCGACACCTTTGGGGCGATGGCACTGGGGGAGCGATCCCTGTTCACCGACCCCTACGAGCCCTTGCTGTTTGAGGTGGCCCGGGTGGCCTGGCCCCACAGCCACTGGGGCGATGAGGCCGTAGAACAACGGGAACAACACGCGCTCCGCCAGCTCGACCAGGCCCTGGAGACGCCCACCGCGGCCGTGATCCTCGAACCCCTGATTCAGGGGGCCAGCGGCATGCGGGTGGTGCGGCCGGGCTTCCTGCGGGCCGTGGCCGAGCGGGTGCGGGCCGCAGGGGCCCTGTTGATCGCCGATGAGGTGTTCACGGGCTTTGGCCGCACGGGCGACCTGTTCGCCTGCCGCCGCGCCGGCATCCAGCCCGACCTGATGGCCCTCTCCAAAGGGCTCACCGGAGGCTTCCTACCGATGGGGGTGACGATGGCGAGCGAACGCCTCTACCAGGGGTTCATCAGCGAGCGGCCCGAGGCCACCTTCTTCCACGGCCACAGCTTCACCGCCAATCCCCTGGGCTGTGCCGCAGCCCTGGCCAGCCTGGATCTGCTCCAGGCCAACCCCGAGCGCTTCCAGCAGTTTGAGGGGCGCCACACGCCCCTGCTGGAGGAGCTGGCCGCCCACCCGCTCGTGCGGCGCCCCCGCTGCGTCGGCACGATGGCGGCCTTTGATGTGGAGGCTGGCCAAGCCAGCTATCTCAATCCCGTGGGCAAACAGATCCAGCGCCACTGCCTGCAGCAGGGCGTGTATCTGCGCCCCCTGGGCCACGTGGTGTATCTCTTGCCGCCCCTGGGCATCAGCGAAGACCAACTGCAGCGCTGCTACGCGGCAGTGCGGCTGGCCCTGGACACGCTGGTGCCGGGCTGAGCCCTCACTCGCCGTTCTGGACGGTCGCCAGCCGCCGGCCCAGCAACAGCAGGCCCAGCACGGTGGTGCCACTCACCATCAGCACCAGGGCCGAGAACTGGGCGGCGCTGATCACCCCACTGGCCAGGGCCGTGGAGGCAAACACCAGCCCCGGCAGGCCCCGGGGGATCAGGCCGAACACCACCACCCAGCGATCCACGCCGGCCTCCTGATCCCGGGCACTGATCCCCAGCCCGCAGATCAGCTTGCAGCCGATCGCCAGCAGCAACAGCACCAGGGCCAGCCACCAGGCCGACGGCTGCACCAGGGTGGCCGCCTGGATGCGCATCCCCACCCCAAGGAAATAGAGGGGCAAAAACACCTCCGACAGCAGGGCCAGATGGCCCCGCAACTCCCGGGCCTCGCTGCTGCCTTCCCCCATCGGTGCCAGGCGATTGAACAGCACCCCACCCCAGAGCGCCCCCAGCAGGCTGGTCACCCCGGTGACCTCCCCGATCCAGCTGCAGCCGATCAACAGCAGCAACACCCCCAGGGGCCCCGGCTGCCAGGGCCCACGGCGTTGCAGCCACCAGCGCGACAACGGCACACTCAGCAGGGCCAGGGCCGGCCCGACCAGCACCAGCCAACCCGAACCGGCCGACGCCGCGCCACCGCCGAGGCGGGTGCCCGCCAACAGCAGGGAGCCGGTGAGCAGGGCGATGGCGGGCAGATCGTCCAGCACCGACACCCCCACCAGCAGGCGGCCGGAGGGGGTGTTCAAGGCGCCGAGCTGACCCAGGGCCCGCAGGGTTACCCCGGTGCCGGTGGCGCTGAGCACGGCCACACACAACAGCGTGGTGGCCGTGGAGAGGCCAAAGGCCTGCTGCAGGGGCCACCAGGCCAGCAGCGGCGTCAGCGCCGACAGCAACACCGTGCGCAGCACGGCCGCCGGACGGGACCCCAACAAGCCGCCGCGCACCTCCAGACCCACCTGGAAAAACAGGGTGAGCACCCCCAGCTCCAGCAGGCCGGAGAGGGAGCGGATCTGCTCAAAGGGCAGCACCGTGTTGCCCAGGACAAAACCCACCCCCAGCTCCAGCACGATGGCCGGCACCGCCCAGCGGGCCAGCCGGGTGGCCGTCAACCGAGCCAGCAGGGCCCCCACCAACAACAGCAGCAGGGTGGTGAGCAGGGAGGAACCCAAGCGGGTGGTGGCGAAGGTGAATCAGCCCGGCAGGATCACGCGATCAATCACGTGCACAATGCCGTTGTCGCAGGCGATGTCTGCAGTCACCACTGTGGCGTTTTTCACCTCGAACGGCTCGCTGCGGCGAATCGGGATCGGAGCCCCCTCCAGGCTCGACCACTCCGGCTGACCCACCAGCGCGCTGCGGCCATGGGCACCAGCGAGCACGTGGTACTTGAGGATCCGAGCCAGCTGCGGTGGGTTGTCCACCAGGGTCTGCACCGTGCCGGGGGGCAGGGCGGCAAAGGCGTCATCCACCGGCGCGAAGACGGTGAAGGGGCCGGGCCCCTCCAGGGCGCCGCGCAGGCCGGCGGCATCCACGGCAGCCAACAGGGTGTTGAAGCAGCCGGCGGCGAGGGCGGTTTCCAGAATCGTGGCCATTAGCGGTAGTCCTGGGTCTGGATGTCGGGCAGGCGGGCCTCCGGCCGTAGGAAGCGGTCCATCTGGGCCTCGAAGAAGCGGCGGTTGGCCTCCAGATGCTCCGGATCGGTGTCATCGAGGGGATAGAGCAGGGCGCAGCGCAGGGCCTGGATCACCGCCGAGGTCACGTTGTACATCGAGCGCTGGAAGGTGATGCCCAGCTGAATCAGTTGGTCCTCCTCGCCGCGCCTGTGGGTCTTGTACATCTCCTGCAGATAGGGCGGCAGGAAATGGAGCATGTCCTGCATCAGCAGGGTGGGCGGAATGCCGGCGGATCCCACCGGAAACACATCGGCGTAGAGGATGCCGTAGTGGAAATCCGCCTGGTTGGCTGGCACCTGTCCGGCCTGGGCGTTGTAGCTCTTGGTGCCACGGAAGGGGGAGGTGCGGTAGAACACCGCCTCCACATAGGGCAGGGCTGCCTCGTAGAGCCAGGTGAAACCCTCGCTCTTGGGGATGATCTCGAAGCATTCACCGCGGATGAACACGTGGTGATAAATCGGCCGGCCCGCCACCGCGAAGATGCCGTTCACCAGGAAGTCCATCGCCTGGGGCACCGAAGTGAGCTTGCCCTCGTCGTAGAGGTCGCTCATCTCGAAGAACACCGGCGCCATCACCTCCCAGAACAGGCCCAGGTTGCTGTAATAACTGAGCTGCTTCACCTGCTCCAGGACCATGTCCGGGAACAACTTGTAGAGGCCCAGCATCAGCGGATTGCCGCGGAAGTAGGCCTTGATGGCGCGGTCGGCGTTGGCCCTGTAGGCATCGCTGTCGAGGTAGTCGTTGAAGCGACCACCCATGCCCTGGTGCCAATACATGGCCTGCATGCAGGCCTCGGCGAACTCCATGTTCACCCGGTCATGCCAGAGGTGATGCAGGAGCTTGGGCATGCGGCGGGTTTCACCCCGCTCCATGAACTCCAGCAGCTCCGGGTGGACCTTCTCGGTGCCACGCCAGATGCGCAGCTGGGAATGGTCGCCGGCGTAGCTGTTGGGCCGGTCCAGATACTCCTGGGAGATGAAGTATTTGAAGGCCGGCAACGGATTGAGAAACACCTGCTCAGCGATGTAGAGCAGGTCACGCCAATAGAAATCCATCGGCACGGCGTAGGCCTTGTAGATACCGATGATCTGCTGGAGGTTCTCCGGCGTATCGGGCAGCATCGAGCCCCCCGCCTCGAGCCGATGGATCACCTCGGCGTAGCGGTGGGTGGAAGGGGGGATCAGGGGCGTTTTGGTGCCCGCTGCAGCAGTGGATGAGGTCATGCGGGCAGGGTCGACGACGGGGAACGGGGCGCCAGGGCCAGGGTTTGCACCACCGGGTCGCTGTGTCGCAGGGCGATAGCGGCCGTGCTGGCCTCGCTCCAGGCGGTGAGCCCCACTGGCCAGATGCCGGCGAGCACCACCAGGGTGGTGAGCACCACGGCCGGCAGCCGTTCGGCCAGTCGGGTGCTCTGCCAGTCGGCGCGGCTGTTATCGAGCCGGCCGAAGCCCACCCGGTTGAACAGCCGCACCGCGTAGACGGCGGTGAAGCCCGAGGCCACCAGGCAGATCAGGGTGGCCCGGGGGAACACGGTCCAGCTGCCCTCGAACACCAGCAGTTCGGCCGGGAAGCCAGCCAGGCCGGGAATGCCGGCGGCGGCCATCAGGGCGAGCAGCATCAGGCCCATGGTGAAGGGCAGGCCCCGGATCGGATTCATCAAGCCAGAGAGCTCGGCGATCACGGTGGTGCCGGTCTTGCGCTGGATCAGCCCCACGCAGTCGAACAGCAGGGCCACGATCAGGCCGTGGGCCAGCACCTGGGCCATGGCGCCCTGCAGGCTCATCGGTGTGGCGGCCGCCAGGGCCAGCACCAGCAGGCCCATGTGGCCCAGGGAGCTGTAGGCCATCAGGCGGCGGATGTCGGTGGCGGCCACGGCATTGAGGGCGCCGTACACCGCGCTCACGGCACCGGCGGCGGCAATCCAGGGCGAAAAGGCACTCCAGGCATCGGGCAGCAGGCCCACCCCGAAGCGCAGCAGGCCGTAGGCCCCCAGCTTCGACACCACACCCCCCAGCAGCATCACCACCGGCGGCGGCGCTTCGGCGTAGCTGATCGGCTGCCAGCCATGCAGGGGCACCACCGGCAGCTTGATGCCGAAACCGAGCACCAGCAGGGCCAGCACCCAGCGCTGGGCCGAGGCGGGCAGGGGCGTGGCAGCCAGGGCCTCGAAGCTGAAGCTCACGGCGGTATCGGCGCCAGCAGCGCCCTGGCCAAACCAGCCGAAGGCCAGCACACCACCCAGCAGGCTCAGTCCAGACACCGCCCCATAGAGCAGGAAGCGCACGGCGGCCCCGGCCCGGCGCTCGCCACCCCAGATCGCCACCAGCAGGGTGGTGGGGATCAGCACCAGCTCAAAGGCGAGCACGAACAGCAGGGCGTTGCGGGCCAGGAACGCCCCCACCACCCCCAGGTTGGTGGCCAGCATCAGGGCGAAATAGAGGCGAGGGCGGCCCTGGTCTGCGGGGGAGGCCAGCACCGCCATGGCGGTGATCAGGCCCGTGAGCAGCACCAGCGGCAGCGACAGCCCATCGAGGCCCAGATCCAGGCCCAAACCCAGGCGGGGCAGCCATTCGAGGGTCAAAGGAGCGGGCGGCTGGCGCCAGGCCAGCAGGCCCACCACCAGCTGGGCCAGGGCGGCGGCGGCGGCCAGCCCGCGCACCAGCCCGGGGCGGCCAGGCGGCAGCAGGGGGAGCAGCAGGCCCACCAGCAGGGGAAGCAGGAGCAACAGCAGCAGGGTCATGGCGGCGGCCTCAGGGCAGAGCGATGGACACGGGCGGTAGATCCACGGCAATCAGCCAGGCCGCCATCAGCAACACCCCGAGCACCAGGGTGAGGGCGTAGGCCTGGGACCGACCGGAGGTCGTGAGGCTGAGGCGCCGGGCTCCCTCCAGGGCCACGGCACCGGTGCCGCCGCTGAAGCCATCCACCAGGCGACTGTCACTCCAGGCTCCGAAGCGGGCCAGGGCCAGCACCAGGGCCACCACGGTGCGGTGGTAGAAGCGCTCGGTCTGCATGTCGTGGGCGAGCCAATCCTGCAGGCCTCCGAGGAAGGCCGGCAGCTGGGCCAGGCCGTGGGGACGCAGGTAAAAGGCGGCCGAGAGGCTTCCGCCCACCAGGGTGGAGGCGATCAGGGGCCAGGCCAGAGGTCCCCAACCGGCAAGGGGGGTGAGGGAATAGACCCCATTGGCCACCAGGAGCATGGGGAGATGCAGCACCAGGCCCGCCAGCACCATGGTGGGCAGCACCATCAGCCAGAGCACCTCCGGAGAACGGGTGGTGAAGGGGGTGGGTCGGCCTCCCCAGATCTGGCCGAACACCCGGATCAGGCCGGCGCTGATCAGGGCGTTGGTGACCAGCACCACGCCCCCCAGCAGCAGGGGATGGCCACTCGCCGCCGTGAGGGCCAGCAATTCGCGCAGGGCCGCAAAGCTGGCGAATGGCGGCAAGCCCATCAGGCCGGCCGCGCCGGCGAGGAAGGCGATGCCGATCAGGGGCCGCTTGCTCCAGAGCCCCCCCAATTGGGTGAGGTCCTGGGTCACATTGCTGATCACGATCGTGCCGATCGCCATCAGCAGCAGGGCCATCGGCAGCGGATACACCAGCAGCAGGTGGTCGGCCACGGCGGTGCCGCCCAGGCCCACGGCCACGATCAGCAGCCCCAGCCAGCTGCTCACCAGAAAGGAAAGGGCCCGCTTCACATCCACCTGGGCCAGGGCGATCAGCGAGGCCACCACGGCGGTGGAGCCACCCACCACCACGAGCACCGCCTGCACAAAGGGACTGAGCTCCAGCAGGGGCTCCAACCGCAGCAGCACCCAAGCGCCGCCCACCACCACCACCGAATTGCGCAGCACGGTGGAAGGCAGGGGGCTCTCCATCGCCTCATCGAGCCAGAGATGCAGGGGGATCTGGGCGCACTTGCCCATGGGGCCAGCAATCAGGGCCAGCAGGATCAGCTGGAAGCCCATGGGCAAGGGCGTGCCGTTGTTGGTGAGGTCGGCGGCCCAACCCTGCAGACCATGGAAATTCCAGGTGCCGGTCATCGGCAACAGGGCGATCACCCCGGCCAGGAGGATCAGGTCGCCAATCCGCTTAGTGAGAAAGGCATCGCGGGCCCCCTTCACCACCAGGGGCTGGTTGTACCAGGTGCCCACAATCAGGTAGGTGCCCAGGGTGAGTAACTCAAGGATCACGTAGCTGAAGAACACCGAATCGGTGAGTACCAGGGCGCAGAGGCCAGCCTCGAAGAAGCTCAGGGAGCCGAAGAAGCGGGGCCAGCCCCAGTCCATTTCCAGGTAGCCGATCGCATAGATCTGCACCAGCAGGTGCAGGCCCGTGATCACCGCCATGGCGATCAGGGCCGGCTCGGTCACCAACCCGTCAAAACCCACCCGCAGGCCGGCGGTGTCAAGCCAGGTCCAGCCGAAGCTGATCGGCCGATAGAGGGCCTCGGCTCCGGCACGGGCGTTGGTGTGCAGAGCGGTAAGCGCCACCAGGCTGTGGCCGAAGGCCACAGCCACCATCAAGAGATTCAGGTAACCGCAGGGCCGAGGGCCGGTGCGGGAGATCAACCCCGGGGACCAGGCCAGCGAGGCCACGGCCGCCAGCAGGGGGTAGGCAGGAATCAGCCAGGCCGCCTGAAGCAGAAAGACGGTCATTGTGTCAACCAGGCAACAAAAATCTCAACATTTCATACATTGGAAAAACCGTGGAAATGCCTTCGGGTTGGTGACGATAGAAACAGCTGAAACGGCTTGGGGCGGCAAAAGTAGGGCAAAGCCAATCGGCGTCAGTAGAAGTGCTTATCAAGCGTCGAGACCGATTGGATTCCCTCTCAGCTCCATACTTCTCCACTCTGTAAAAACTTCTCGAATGTGTAAAAACCATGGCCTGCCCAAAATGCAGCTGCCGCCTACTCACCAAGGGGGGCGCTCTAAGCAGATGCTGATCTGCAGCGGTTGCAGCCACCCACGCGACCTTTCCTTTGATCAACTGGCCTTCCAGTGGAGCCAGCTATCCACATTGATGTTTGTGTTGATGGTGGCTAGAGGGGCTGTGTTTCACACCCTGGTTTCAGACATAGTCAGCTCCATGTCCACACCATTAGATAGGAAATCTCAAATAGAAAAGATCAACTAGCCGGGTCAACCGGGTTATTGGCCATCACTGCCAGCGGCCCGGCTGCGTAGCTGCCACAGCCTCAGCAGCGCAAGCACTCCGCAGATGAGGGCAATCTCCAAAACCAGCTTGATCCCTTCGGCCCAGGGGGCCAGCAGAGCCTCGAACTGGCCGTAGGCCTGGCCCATCTCCCTCCCCGCCAGGGTGAGCAAAGCGGTCCAGATCAGGCTGCCCGCAGTGGTCCAGGCAAGAAACTTCGCCTGGGGCATCAATTCAATGCCAGCCGGCACGGACACCAGGGTCCGCACCCCTGGGATCAGTCGTCCCCAGAACACCACCGCCGAGCCATGGCGGTTGAACCAGCGGCGGCTATTGGCTAGGTCATCTGGCTGGATGCCCAGCCAGCGGCCCCGGCTAGCCAGCCAGCCAGCGATCCGCTCCTCATTTATCCAGCGGCCGATGCCATACCAAAACCAGGCCCCCAGCACGGTGCCCACCAGTCCGGCAACCACCGTGGGGAGAAATTGCAGCCGGCCCGCATGCACCAGATAGCCCGCGTAAGGCATCAAAACTTCTGAGGGAATGGGCGGGATGAGATTTTCAAGCAGCATCACAAAAGCAACCGCTCCATAACCGAGCAGGGGGTTGGTCTCCACAGCGGCGCTGATCAGGTCTGGCAGCCCGTCGATCAACTGCTGAATCAAAGGGAAAATCCAGGCACAGAACTGTGATTAGGGTAGGCATCACAAACGCAACATCAGCCTGACCAGCCCACCCTGGACCGCTCTTAAGTTGTGGCGCCAGCGCCTCACGGTGCCCCAATTCACGCTGGTCACCGGCGCCCTGGTGATCGCCATCGGCACATTGGTGCTGGCCAGCCCGCTTTGCTCCACCGATGACGTGGGGCTATGGCAAGC
Organism: Cyanobium sp. T1B-Tous; assembly: GCF_024345475.1. Classification (GTDB taxonomy): domain Bacteria; phylum Cyanobacteriota; class Cyanobacteriia; order PCC-6307; family Cyanobiaceae; genus Cyanobium_A. Next base: position 1,382 of record NZ_JAGQBE010000005.1, on the reverse strand, counting down.
CCTGTTCACCGTGACCTCGGCAATCACGGTGACTGGCCTTTCGATCATCGATGTGAGCCGCGATCTGACTGCCTTCGGCCAGGTGACGTTGGCTGGGCTGATCGTCACCGGCGGCCTGGGGCTGATGGCGATCACCACCTTTTTGCAGGGCTTCGTGCAGGGACATTCGGGTCTGCGCCACAGGCTTGATAGGGGCCGCGCCCTGGATGAATTCGGGGTAGGCGGCATCGGCCCCACCTTCAACAGCATCCTGATCACGGGCTTCTGTGTGATGGGAATCGGCACGGTGGTGCTTTACGGCTTCGGCTTCACCGACATCGCCAACCCGCTTGAGCGCTTCTGGGCCTCGCTGTTTCACTGCATTAGCGCATACAACAACGCCGGCTTCGGCCTCTGGAGCGACAACCTGGTGCGCTACCGGGATACCCCGGTGGTGAATGGCGTGATCGCCTCGATGATCGTGGTGGGCGGCATCGGCTGGCGGGTGATCAACGACCTGTGGAGCAACCGCTCCCGACTGCAACGGCTACGCCGGCTCAGCCTGCATACCCGGCTGGTGCTGCGCAGCACGGCCTTGTTAATCGTGTTCGGAGCCCTGGGCCTGCTTTTCACCGAACAATTCGCCGCCGGTGGCGTAATCGATAATCTGCAGTGGTGGCAGGATATTCAAGTCACTCTGTTCCAGTCAATCTCGGCGCGCACGGCCGGGTTCAACACCGTGCCGCTCTCGATTCAGACCTTCTCGGATGCGGGCCTGCTGCTGCTGGTCGTGCTGATGTTCATTGGTGCCAGCCCAGGCGGCACCGGCGGCGGCATCAAAACCACCACCTTCGCCACCTTGATGGGAGCTACTCGCTCCACCCTGCAGGGGAGGGAAGAGGTGGTGATTCACCGGCGTCAGATTCCCGACACTGTTGTGCTGCGAGCCGTGGGGGTGGCCCTGGCATCAGCAATCTTCGTGATTCTGATGGCCTTGCTGCTGGGGATTGGCCCCACCACCTCCGGGGAGCCGACCCGCACCAGCTTCAACTTCCTCGAAAAGCTGTTCACCTGCATGTCTGCCTTCGGCACCGTGGGCCTGGATCTGGGCGTGACCGCCCAACTCAACCGCTGGGGCCAGCTTGTGCTCATGGTGGGAATGTTTGTCGGCAGACTGGGCATCCTGCTACTGCTCTCAGCGATCTACGGCAACCGGCCCCAACCCCGCGTGGGCTACCCCCGCGAAGAGATCTACATCTGAATTCCCTAAACAGGCTCACTCCATGACGAACTGGTGGCATTGGAATCCGTCTGAAGGCGCCATCAAAGGTGGCTTCGCTGTAATCGGAGTGGGGCGATTTGGCTCCGCCGTGTGTAGCGAATTGATCAAGGCCGGGGCTGAA
>NZ_JAGQBE010000049.1 GCF_024345475.1 Cyanobium sp. T1B-Tous | reverse complement strand
TGATCTGCTCCACGGCGAAGTGGGGATTGCTGCCACTCAGCTCGCGGATCAGCTGGATCGGGTCCGCCACCCGCAGGCTGTAGCTGCCGAATCCCCGCAGCCGGATGGGCCCCAGCTCCGGGTCCCGCAGGATCAGCGGGTGGCGGGTGCCCCACTTGCGGTCGGTGAACTGGCGGGTGGCCACGAACAGCACCTCGGCCTTGAAGGGGCTCTCCAGGGCCGTGGGCAGGGCCAGCAGGCTGGTGAGCACCGGCAGGTTGCGGGTTTCGAGCCGGTAGCGCCCCGGTCCGAAGGCATCGGCGATGCGGCCTTCGTTCACGAACACCGCCTGCTGGCCCTCGCGCACGATCAGCTGGGCCCCCCACTTGATGGCGTTGCCCTGGCGTGGGAAGCGCCACACCAGGGTGTCGCTGCCGTCCTCGCTCCAGTCGATGACGTCAACGAATTCACCCCGGATCCGCTGGCCGATGTCCATGGCGCACTCCTGCCGCAGGGCTGCCGTTCGGTTCCCAGGATGCCCCTGCCGCGTCGATTCGGCTGCAGGGTGAGGATGGCTTGAGCTCTCCGCCCACCGTGACCCATCCCTGGCACCCGATTTCCGGTGGCATCACCGCCCCTCACGGCTTCCTGGCGGCGGGAATCACGGCGGGCCTAAAGGCCTCCGGCAATCCCGATCTGTCCCTGCTGCTGGCCCCGGAGGGCGCCGTGTGTGCCGGCACCTTCACCACCTCCCTGGTGCGGGCGGCCTGTGTGGATCTCTGCGCCGAGCGGCTGGTGGCCAGCGGTGGCCACGCCCGGGCGGTGCTCACCAATTCGGGCCAGGCGAATGCCTGCACGGGCGATCGGGGCCTGATCGACAGCCTGCGGGCCACCCAGGCCCTGGCCGATCGCCTGGGGCTGGCATCCGAGGAGGTGCTGATCTGCTCTACCGGGGTGATCGGCGTGCCGATTCCCATGGACACGCTGCTGGCGGGCCTCGATCCCCTGGCTGAGGCCCTCAGCTCCGAGGGGGGGGCGGCGGCGGCCCGGGCGATCCTCACCACCGACCTGGTGGACAAGCAGATCGCCCTCGAGGCCGAGCTGGGCGGCCGCACGGTGCGCCTCGGCGGCATGGCCAAGGGGTCGGGAATGATCCACCCCAACATGGCCACGATGCTCGGCACCCTCAGCTGCGATGCCGGCGTGCCGGCGGAGATCTGGCAGGCGATGGTGAAGCGGGCGGTGGACCGCTCCTTCAATGCGATCACGGTGGACGGCGACACCAGCACCAACGACACGTACCTGGCGTTTGCAGCCGGGGAGCCCTTGAGCCCCGAGTTCTATGACGCCCTGGAGGCCGGCCTGACGGCGGTGTCGCAACACCTGGCCAAGGCAATCGCCCGCGATGGTGAGGGCGCCACCTGCCTGCTCGAGGTGCGGGTGGAGGGGGCGGCGGATGACGCCGGCGCCCGCGCCATCGCCCGCACTGTCTGCGGCTCGTCGCTGGTGAAGTGCGCCGTGCACGGCCGCGATCCCAACTGGGGCCGGATCGTGGCGGCGGCGGGTCGCGCCGGGGTGCCCTTCGATCCCGAGGCCGTGGCCCTGTGGCTGGGGGAGCACCAGCTGATGGCGGCGGGCCAGCCCCTGGCCTTTGACCGTGCCGCCGCGTCCCAGTACATGCGCCAGCGTGCCGCCGGGGCCTACCTGCAGGACGACACGGTGCAGATCCGCCTGCGGCTGGGCGACGGGCCGGGCGGCGGCCTGGCCTGGGGTTGCGACCTCTCGGATCAGTACGTCCGCATCAACGCCGATTACACGACGTAGGCGGGCACAGGCCAGACTGGGGAGATGGTGCAAGCCCCCGCTTCGGCCTCCACGCCCCCTCGCCCCCGGCCCCGCTGGCAGGTGCCGCTGCTGGCCGGTGTCTGCTTCGGCCTTGGCTATGGCCTCACCCACCGGTTGCTGGCCCTCCAGTTGCCCTCGTTGGTGCGGCTCGGTCAGGGCTTTGAGGTGCGTCCTTTCCCGGGTACGTCGTTGGAGAGCCTGCGGCTGCGATTTGGCGCCGACAGCCAGGAGGTGCGGGGCAGCCTGGATCTGCTGGAGCTCGAGCGGCAGACCAACGCCGACCAGCCGGCCGCCAAGCCGCAGGCCCGCCCCACGGCTGAGGCAGAAGCTGAGCGCGCCCGCGATGAGCTGGAGGCGGCTTCGGATCTGCCGGGCGATCCGGAGCCGCCACCGGAGCCGCGGCCCCAGCCCCCAGCCCCCAGGGCGGAGGCCCCGCCGCCCCCCCAGTTGCCTGGCGCGGATCAGCCCCAGGGCTCCCCGGAGGTCGGCCCGCGATGAGTGCGCCGCAATCGCTGCTGCAGGCTGCTCTGCAGCGTCTTGGGGCCCGATTGGGCAGTGGCCTGGTGGATGGGGCCGCCACGTTGGCCCTGCTGGCCCAGGACGCCCCCGAACGGCTGCGTCAGGAGCTGCAGCTGTTCTGGGATGAGGTCGAGGCGGAGGCCGAGCGGATCGAACGGGACGGCCAGGGGCTCACGACCGATCCCCACGCTCCCGATTCGCCCGATGGGGCGAGTCAGGATCCCCAGGATCAGATCGATGCCCTGCGCGCCAAGGTGGCGGCGATGGCCCGACGCCTGGACCAACCTTCGTGATCCTGCGGCCCCTGCGCATCTGGTGGTTGGCCCTGGCCCTGGTGCTGGGGCTGTGGTGGGACGGCCAGGCCTGGACCTATCCCGGTGGCGTCTCCCCCGAACGGCAACGGCGGCGTCAGCGCCGGCGCGCCCGCTGGCTCACCCAGGAATTCCTGGCCCTGGGATCGGCCTTCATCAAGCTCGGCCAGTTGCTCTCCGCCCGGCCCGATGTGTTGCCGGCCGAGCTGGTGGAGGAGCTGGCCACCCTGCAGGACCGGGTGCCCGCCTTTCCGTTCACCGTGGTGCAGGACCTGTTGGAGCAGGAGCTCGGGGAGCGCTGCTCTGAAATCATCGACCTGGAAGCCGAACCCCTGGGGTCTGCCAGCCTGGCCCAGGTGCATCGCGCCAGCCTGCGCAGCGGCCGCCAGGTGGTGCTCAAGGTGCAACGCCCGGGGCTGGAGCGCACCTTCCGGCTCGATCTGGAGGTGCTGCAGCAGGTAGCTGGCGCCGTGCAGCGCCACCCCCGCTGGGGCCGCGGCCGCGACTGGATCGGCATCGCCCAGGAGTGCCGGCGGGTGTTGCTGCGGGAGCTCGACTTCCGTCTTGAGGCGGAGCATGCGGCCCGCTTCCGCCAGCAGTTTCTCGACGATCCGGGGATCCGCATCCCGGCGGTGATCTGGGAGCTGAGCACCCGTCGGGTGCTGTGCCTGGATTACGTTCCCGGGATCAAGATCACCGACCGCCAAGCCTTGCTGGAGGCCGGGATTGTGCCTTCTGCGGTGGCGGAGAAGGGGGCGGCCAGCTATCTGCAGCAGCTGGTGCGCTTCGGCTTTTTCCATGCCGATCCCCACCCCGGCAACCTGGCCGTGGCTGCCGATGGGGCCCTCATCTACTACGACTTCGGCATGATGGGGCAGCTCTCGAGTCGCCTGCGGGGCCGCCTCGGCAGCATGGTGCGCGCCGCCGCCAGTCGCGATGCGGCCGGCCTGGTGGAGGAGCTGCAGCAGGCCGGGGTGATCGCCCCCGGGGTCGATCCCGGCCCGGTGCGCCGCCTGGTGCGCCTGATGTTGGAGGAGGCCCTCACGCCTCCCTTCTCCGCCAACGTGCTCGAGCGACTGTCGGGGGATCTCTACGACCTGGTCTACGGCCAGCCCTTCCGCCTGCCCCCCGAACTCATTTTCGTGATGCGGGCCCTCTCCACCTTCGAGGGGGTCGGCCGCAGCCTGGATAGCGGCTTTAGCTTGGTGGCGATTGCCCGTCCTTACCTGCTCCCTCTGATGACTTCAAGCGGTTCAGGCGGCGGCGACCGGTTTGGCAACGAGCTCTTCAATGAGATTTCCCGGCAGGCCGCCGAGGTGGGGAGCCGCGCCCTGGGCATCCCCAAGCGCCTCGACGACAGCCTGGCCCGCATTGAACAGGGCGACCTGCAGGTGCAGATCCGTGCCGGCGAAACCGATCGTCTGCTGCGCCGTCTGGCCCTGGCCCAGCAGGCCGCTGGCCAGTCCATGCTGCTGGCCGGATTGGCCGTCGCCGCCGCCCTGCTGGCCGCGGGCGCTCGCCCGGCCCTGGTGGCCATTCCGCTGGTGGCGGGTCTGCCGGTGGGCCTGAGCTGGCTGAAGCTGCAGGGCCGTCTCAAGCGCGAGGGCCGTATCGATCAGTTGCCTGGGGTGGGGAAGTCCTGAGCCTCAGGCCAGGCGGGTTGGGTCCGACGCCGCTGGACGGCTGCTTGATTTGACCGCGTACATCGCCTCGTCCGCCTTCGCCCAGGTCTGCTCCAGGGTGGTGCGCTCTTCGCTGAGGGCGGCCCCGATCGACGCATCAACCCCGCTGTGGCGAAGCGCCTGACGCAGCCGTTCGACGAAGTCTTCCAGGCCCTTTGCACTCGGGTTGACGATCAACAGGGCGAATTCATCGCCCCCCACCCGGGCCAGCAGGTCGCTGCTGCGCAGTTGGGCAGCCATTTGGCTGGCGGCGATCTGCAGCACCTCATCGCCCATCTGGTGGCCCTGCTCGTCGTTGATCTGTTTGAACCCGTTCAGATCAATCACCACCAGCCCGTAGTGGTACCCATGGCGCTGGCGTCGGCTTTCCTCGAGGTTGAGGGCTTCATCCCAGGCCCGGCGGTTGGCGATGCGGGTGAGGCCGTCGGTGCGGCTTTCTCGCAGCAGGGCCCCATTGAGCCGGTGCAGGCGGATCTCCGCGCGGCGACTCACCATCACCACGATGGCCGTCCCCAGCAAGCCCAACGCGAAGACCAGGCCGGCCGCCCTCCAGGACATCCAATTGAGGGTGCTGTGATCGATGCTCAGCTGGGTGCTGACCAGCTGGTTGGCGAAGGGGATGATCCTCAGCTCCTCCAATTTCTCATCTTCCTGTTCGAGGTCCAGCTTGGGCAGGGCCTGGTGCAGGCTCGCCTGGTCCTTCAGCACGCCGGCCGGATTGACCCGCATGTCCACACGCAAGTCCCCGCCACCCTCTTCACTCGGGAAGAGCTGCGGCAGGGTTGGGTGTTGATCGTGCCCGCTGATCGCCACCATGCTGGTGGACAGATTCACCAGGGCGAACGATGCCTTGCGCTCGCCCCGCACGGTCCAAGGGCCGTAAACGAAGGCCATCCAGCCACTGGGCTTCCCCTGGATCGGGTAGGCCCGTACCGCCAGGGGCTCGAGCCCATAGTCCAGTTCGTTGCAGTGGTGCTGGGCCAGGTCGGCCTTCAGGCCGCTGGAGGCGTCATCGAGAGTGCTGCGCACCGACTGGGCCTGCGGATCGCGGCTGGGATCCAGGGGCAAGCGGCGCAGGATCTGCTCGGTGTCATGCCTGGACAGGCTGGTGGTGTGGTGGCTCTCCAGGCGCCCGCTGCCCAGGGTGATCACGCCGATGGTGGCGTTGGGATTGGGGTCCGTGCGCTTCCCGTCGGGTTTCCCGCCCATCCCATCGCTGCGGGCGAGCGACAGGGCCGTGAGGGTACGGGCGATGGCGGTGCATTGCGAGGAGGCCAGATGGCTCACCTCGAAGGCTCCGACCATCTCCAGGGGCTCGTGCAGCAGCTTGTAGGTGAACACGGTTGCCCCAACGGTGGCGACCATGCCGATGGCCGCCAAAAGGCCTGAAAGCTGCCATGCCTGGCTGGGCTTGGGACCGGCTCCTTGCCGGTGCTCGGGGCTCGGATCAGCCAAGGGCCCAGGCGTTGACGGCGGGTCTGAGGGGTGAGTTGGCCCAGCAGCTCATCAACCCCATCAGTTGCCCGTTTCAATGAGCAAATTCTAAGCGTTCTTAGATCTTGGCCGGATGGTGGTTGGCGTCCGCGTCAGCCTTGCTCAGGCCTTGCCGCGGGGGCCGCGGTCTTCGGCGCCCGCGTAGATCGCCTGGCTCCCCAGTTCGTCTTCGATGCGCAGCAGTTGGTTGTACTTGGCCACCCGATCGGAGCGGCTGAGGGAACCGGTCTTGATCTGGCCGGCTCGGGTAGCCACCGCCAGGTCGGCGATCGTGGTGTCTTCGGTTTCGCCGGAGCGGTGGCTGATCACGCTGGTGTAGCCGGCGCGGCCGGCCAGATCGATGGCCTGCAGGGTTTCGGTGAGCGAGCCGATCTGGTTCACCTTGATCAGGATCGAGTTGGCCACGCCTAGGTCGATGCCCCGCTGCAGGCGGCTGGTGTTGGTCACGAACAGGTCGTCGCCCACCAGCTGCACCGTTTTGCCGAGGCGCTCGGTGAGCAGGGCCCAGCCCTCCCAGTCGTCTTCAGCGACGCCGTCCTCGATCGACACGATCGGGAAGCGGCTCGCCAGCTGGGCCAGCTGATCCACCATCTCGGCGCTGCTGTAGCTGCCACCGCCGAAGCTGTAGCGGCCGTCCTTGAAAAATTCCGTGCTGGCCACATCCAGGGCCAGGGAGATCTGGTCGCCGGGGCGGTAGCCGGCCTTTTCGATGGCCTGGATCAGCAGCTCGCCGGCGGCGTCGTTGCTGGCCAGGTTGGGGGCAAAGCCGCCCTCATCGCCCACCGCGGTGGAGAGGCCCTGGCTGCTGAGCAGCCCCTTGAGGGTGTGGAACACCTCGGCCCCCATGCGCAGGGCTTCGCGGAAGCTGCCCGCGCCGTGGGGCACCAGCATGAACTCCTGGAAGTCCATGTTGTTGGAGGCATGGGCGCCGCCGTTGATCACGTTCATCAACGGCACCGGCAGCAGGTTGGCCAGGGGCCCCCCGAGGTAGCGGTAGAGGGGCAGACCCACGCCATTGGCGGCGGCCCGGGCGGTGGCCAGGCTCACCGCCAGCACGGCGTTGGCGCCGAGGCTCGATTTGTTGTCGCTGCCGTCCAGCTCCGCCATGGCGCCGTCGACGGCGCTCTGGTCCAGGGCGCTGAGGCCACAGAGGGCCGGGGCGATCCGCTCTTCGATGTTGTTGACGGCCTGGGTCACGCCCTTGCCGAAGTAACGGCTGCCGCCGTCGCGCAGCTCGTGGGCCTCATGGGCGCCCGTGCTGGCGCCGCTGGGCACGATCGCCCGACCGCTGGCACCACCCTCGAGCAGCACTTCGGCTTCCACCGTGGGGGTGCCGCGGGAATCGAGCACCTCCCGTGCCACCACGGTGTCGATCACAAGGTCGAGGGAGTCGATCACGTCGGCGCGCCTGTTGCTGACTTGGGCTGATCCTATGGGTCACCCCCTCCACCCCTTTTGTGCCAACGGGTACCGCCCCGGGGCTTGCTCGCCACAATGGGGGGGTTGAGTCCTGGTTGCCGGCCCACCGGTTTCGTTGATGCGCCTGCTGCACACCATGCTCCGGGTGGGGGATCTGGAGCGCTCCCTCACCTTTTATACGGAGGTGCTGGGCATGCGCCTGCTGCGCCGCAAGGACTACCCCTCGGGCCGGTTCACCCTGGCCTTTGTGGGCTACGGCGAGGAGAGTGACACCACCGTGTTGGAGCTCACCCACAACTGGGACACCGGTGCCTACGACCTCGGCAGCGGTTACGGCCACATCGCCCTGGGGGTGGATGACATCCAGGCGGTGTGCGAGGCGATCCGTGTCAAGGGCGGCAAGGTCGTGCGCGAACCGGGCCCGATGAAGCACGGCAACACGGTGATCGCCTTCGTGGAGGATCCCGATGGCTACAAGGTGGAACTGATCCAGCTCTCCTCCCGCGGCTGACCCCACCAAGCCCATGCGCGCCGATCCCGTGCCCCCCAGCCTCACCAGCGAACCCGATCGCTTCAGCGATGACGCCTGGGACCTGCTCCTGGCCACCCAGGACACGGCCCGCCGCTGGCGCCATGGCGCCATGGATGTGGAACATCTCCTGCAGACCCTGCTGCTGGAGCGGCGCTTCGCTTCCTGGCTGGATCCCCTGCCCTTGGATCCCGATCGCCTGTTGGATCGGCTCGAGAGCTTCTGTGTCGACCAGCCCGGCAGCAGCGGCGACGCGCTCTACATCGGCGATGCCCTCGAAGACCTGCTGGAGGACGCCGAGCGCTGCCGGGCCGCCTGGGGATCCCCCCTGCTGGATGTGTCCCATCTGCTGATGGCCCTGGTGCGGGACCCCCGCATCGGTGCCGCGCTGCTGGGGGGAGAGGGACTGAGTGAAGACCTGCTGCTGCGCCAGTTCCGGCCGGGTGCCGCGGTTGGCCCAGCCACCTCCACCCTGCCGCTCCAGGCCCCCGTCGTCCCCGCCTCTCCCCCCGCCGTTCTCCCAGCTTCAGCAGGGCTGTCGGATGCCTGGATTGACACGGCCAGCCCAGCGGCGTCCCTGCCCTCACCCCCGTCGCCCTCCCCGCCGCCAGCAGCCAGCTCCGAGCTGCGCCTGGAGCAGGAGCCTCCCGAGCCCAGCGCCCTGGAGCGCTATGGCCGCGACCTCACCGCGGCGGCCCGGGCCGGCGAGCTCGACCCGGTGATCGGTCGCGACCTGGAGATGCGCCGCCTGATCCAGGTGCTCTCGCGCCGCAGCAAGAACAACCCGGTGCTGATCGGCGAGCCCGGCGTCGGTAAAACCGCTGTGGCTGAGTTGCTGGCCCAGCGGATCGTCACCGGTGAGGTGCCCGACTCGCTGCAGGGCCTGCGGCTGGTGGCGCTCGATCTCGGGGCCCTGATCGCCGGCGCCAAGTTCCGCGGCCAATTCGAGGAGCGGCTGCGGTCCGTGCTCAAGGAGGTGCGCGATGCCGATGGGGTGCCTGGCGCGGCCGGGGTGGTGCTGTTCATCGATGAGTTGCACACCGTGGTGAGCAACGACCGCTCCAATGCCGATGCCGGCAGCGTGCTCAAACCGGCCCTGGCCCAGGGCTACCTGCGCTGCATCGGCGCCACCACTCCGGAGGAGTACCGCCGCAGCATCGAAAAGGACCCGGCCCTCGATCGGCGCTTCCAGCAGGTGCTGATCAAGGAGCCCGGGCTCGACACGAGCGTGGAGATCCTGCGGGGTCTCAAGGAGCGCTACGAGCTGCACCACGGCGTGGCGATCACCGATCAGGCGCTGGTGGCGGCGGCGCGGTTGGCGGATCGCTACATCACCGATCGCTGCCTGCCCGATTCGGCGATTGATCTGGTGGATGAGGCCGCCGCCCAGCTGCGCATGGAGGTCACCTCCAAGCCCCAGTTGGTGGAGGCGGCCGAAGCCGAGCTGCGCCGGGTGGAGCTGGCCCTGCTCTCGGCGGAGGCCGCTCCCCTGGAGGAGCGGGTGCAGTGGCAGGACCAGCGCCGCCGGGCCACCGAGGCGCTGCAGGAGGTGCAGCAGCGCTGGCAGGCCGAGCGGGAGCGGCTGGCGGAACTGCGCGATCTGCTGCAGCAGGACGAAGACCTGCGCCATGCGATCGGGGAGGCCGAACGCCAGGGCGACTACGAGGAGGCGGCCCGGCTGCAGCATGACCAGCTCAATGGCCTGCAGCAGCGCCGCGAGACCCTCGAGGCGGAATTGCAGGGGGAAACGATCCTGCGGGAGCAGGTGGAGGAGGGAGATATTGCCGATGTGGTGGCCCGCTGGACCGGCATCCCCGTGCAGCGACTGCTGGCCGGAGAGCGGCAGAAGCTGCTGGAGCTAGAAGCTCGCCTGGGCGAGCGGGTGATCGGCCAGCCGGAGGCGGTGGCGGCGGTGGCCGCGGCGATCCGGCGGGCCCGGGCGGGCATGCAGTCCCCCACGCGGCCAGTGGGCTCCTTCCTGTTCCTGGGCCCCACCGGTGTGGGCAAGACCGAGCTGGCCAAGGCCCTGGCGGCGTCCCTCTTCGATGAAGACGATGCCCTGGTGCGGCTCGACATGAGCGAGTTCATGGAGCGCAACGCCGTGGCCCGGCTGGTGGGGGCGCCCCCCGGCTACGTGGGCTACGAGGAGGGCGGCCAGCTCACCGAGGCAGTGCGGCGGCGGCCCTACGCCGTGCTGCTGCTGGATGAGGTGGAGAAGGCCCACCCGGAGGTGTTCAACCTGTTGCTGCAGGTGCTCGACGACGGCCGCCTCACCGATTCCCAGGGCCGCACCGTGGATTTCCGCCACACGGTGGTGATCATGACCAGCAACCTGGCCAGCCGGGCCATCCTGGAGAACGCCCGTGCCGGAGCGGATCCGGCCCTCGCCGGCGAGCAGGAGGCCCGTCTGGCCCAGCAAGTCGATCAGGCACTGTCGGCCCAGTTCCGGCCCGAATTTCTCAACCGGATCGACGAGGTGATCCGCTTCCGGCCCCTGGGGCCAGCCGATCTGCAGCGGATCGTGCGGCTCCAGCTGGCGGAGCTGGCCCGGTTGCTGGCTGAGCAGCATCTGGCCCTGGAGGTGCCCGAGCCGGTGGTTCAGGCCCTGGCCGAGCAGGGCTATGAGCCCGAATACGGGGCCCGGCCCCTGCGCCGGGTGCTGCGCCGTCAGTTGGAGAATCCCCTGGCCACGGAGCTGCTGGCGGAGCGCTTCGCGGGTGCCCGGGGCGTGCGGGTGGAGGCGGGCAATCCCTTCACCTTTGTGCCCCTCGGGTAGGGTGGTCGTTTGCCGGTCCGTGCGGACGACTCCGCGCCCCATCCGCCCTGACTAACGATCCGCCCAATCCTGATCCGTCCGCCGTGACCCCCGAGCCCGCCATGGCTCCGGAGTCGCCGCTGCCGCCCGAGGGCTTTGCCGCCGCCACCCTGGCGGAATTGCGCAAGGTCGTCTGGCCCAGTCGCCAGCAGCTGTTCAGTGAATCGGTGGCCGTCATCTTGATGGTGAGTCTCTCGGCAGCGGCGATCGCCGCGATCGATCGTTTCTATGGCTGGGCGGCCATCCAGGTCTTCCGCTGAGTCCGCTTTCCGTTTCCGTTGTGAGTCCCGTGTCTGAGCCCCTGACCGACAGCCCCACCGACCGTTCTCTCGACGTCCTGGAGTCCGCAGACGAAGGGCTGGAGGCGAGCCTGGAGCCCACCGCTCAGGTGCTGGAGCAGCCGGCTGGTGGTGAAAAGCTGCAGGTGGCCCGCTGGTATGCGGTGCAGGTGGCCTCCAGCTGTGAGAAGAAGGTGAAGGCCACCCTGGAGCAACGGGCGGTCACCCTCGGCGTGGACAACCGCATCCTGGAGATCGAGATCCCCCAGACCCCCGGGGTGAAGCTCAAGAAGGATGGCTCCCGCCAGAGCACCGAGGAGAAGGTGTTCCCCGGCTACGTGCTGGTGCGGATGGTGCTCGATGAGGACACGATGATGGCGGTGCGGAGCACCCCCAACGTGATCAATTTCGTGGGGGCCGAGGAGCGCCGGGCCACGGCCAAGGCCCGGGGTCACATCAAGCCCCGTCCCCTCAGCCGCTCGGAGGTCGACCGGATCTTCAAGCGGGCGGCCGAGAAGAAGGCAGTCGTCAAGGTGGATCTCACCGAAGGCGACCAGATCCTGGTCACGGCGGGTCCGTTCAAGGATTTCCAGGGCGAGGTGATCGAGGTGTCCGGAGAGCGCAACAAGCTCAAGGCCCTGCTCTCGATCTTCGGCCGGGAAACCCCGGTGGAACTCGAGTTCTCCCAGATCAGCAAACAGAGTTAGGCCTCGGCCCTCTCAGCGGCCGTCTCCCTGCGGAGGACGGCCGCTTCTCGCACACCTCCAGCTCTGGAGGTCATCCGCAGCACCGCCCACGCTCCCATCGGGAGCTTTGCCCACACTCCCTCTGGGAGTTTTGCCCCAGTAGCCCGAGACGATGGCCAAGAAAGTCGTTGCCGTAATCAAGCTGGCCCTCGATGCCGGCAAAGCGAACCCCGCGCCGCCGGTGGGCCCTGCCCTCGGTCAGCACGGCGTCAACATCATGGCGTTCTGCAAGGAGTACAACGCCCGCACCCAGGAGAAGGCCGGTTTTGTGATTCCGGTGGAGATCTCGGTCTTTGAAGACCGCAGCTTCACCTTCATCCTCAAGACCCCTCCCGCCTCCGTGCTGATCTCCAAGGCCGCCGGCATTGAGAAGGGTGCCGCCACCTCTGCCAAGGGGTCGGTGGGTGCCATCAACCGTGCCCAGCTCGAGGAGATCGCCAAGACCAAGCTGCCCGATCTCAACTGCACCAGCATTGAATCGGCCATGCGCATCATTGAAGGCACCGCCCGCAACATGGGCGTCGCCGTCAACGACTGAGCCCCGCTCCGTCCCGAATCCATCCACCCTTAGCCGGGGGAGATCCAGGCAGCCCTGTCAGTCCATCGGCTGACCACCAAGCCCAGACCTGAATCGTCCGTACCCCATTCCCACCATGCCGAAAATTTCCAAGCGTTTCGCCGCTCTCACCGCCAAGGTCGAAGACCGCAGCTACGGGCCCCTGGAGGCCATTGAGCTGGTCAAGGCCAACGCCAATGCCAAGTTCGACGAAACCCTCGAGGCCCACGTGCGCCTCGGCATCGATCCCAAGTACACCGACCAGCAGCTGCGCACCACCGTGGCCCTGCCCCATGGCACCGGCCAGTCGATCCGCATTGCGGTGATTGCCCGCGGTGAGGCCGTGGCCGCCGCCAAGGCCGCTGGTGCCGATCTGGCCGGCGACGACGACCTGGTGGATCAGATCGCCAAGGGCGAGATGGAGTTCGACCTGCTGATCGCCACGCCCGACATGATGCCGAAGGTGGCCAAGCTGGGCCGGGTGCTCGGTCCCCGGGGCCTGATGCCGAACCCCAAGGCCGGCACCGTCACCACCGATCTGGCCGGCGCCATCAACGAGTTCAAGGCCGGCAAACTCGAGTTCCGCGCCGACCGCACCGGCATCGTGCACGTGCGCTTCGGCAAGGCCAGCTTTGATGCGGCCAAACTGCTCGACAACCTCAAGGCCCTGCAGGAGACCATCGACCGCAACAAGCCCAGCGGCGCCAAGGGCCGCTACTGGAGGAGCCTGTACGTCACCTCCACCATGGGCCCTTCGGTGGAAGTCGACTTCTCGGCCCTGCAGGACATCAAGCAGGAGGGCTGAGCCGGCGCTCCAGCCCCCTGAAGAGCGCGGCGGCCGTACTGGTCATCACCAGGTACACGATCGCGACGGCGATGTAGATCTCGAAGGCCCGGTAGGTGGTAGCCACCATCAACTGGCCTTCGCGGAACAGTTCGTCGAAGCCGATCACCGCCGCCAGGCTGGTGTCCTTAATCAGGGTGATGCCCTCATTGGCCAGGGGCGGCAGCACCCGGCGCAGGGCCTGGGGGAAGATCACGAAGCGCATCCGCTCGATGGGGTTCATGGCCAGGGCATCGGCCGCATCCCACTGGCTGGCTTCGATCGACTCGATTCCGCCGCGGAGGGTTTCGGCCATGTAGGCCGCCCCGTTCAGGCTCAGGGCCAGCACGGCGGCCACGAAGCGATCGAGGCTGAAGGGCAGGCCCAGGTCGCGGCACAGGGCGGGTAGGCCGAAGTAGATCAGGAACAGCTGCACCAGCATCGGGGTGCCGCGGAAAAAGGCGATGTAGAGCTGGCTGGTCCAGCGCAGAATGCGCACCCGCCCCAGCTGGCTGAAGGCCAGCAGGCAGGCTCCCACCAGCCCGAAGCCGAAGGAGAGCACGGTCAGCGCCAGGGTGACGCCAGCCCCCCGGAGCAGGTTCAAGCCCAGCCGCCGCGGGTTGAGCTGGGCTTCACCGCTCCCCTGGGCCAGGGCTGGGGCCACCAGGGGCAGGGGCGGCGCCGGCTGGTTGAACCAGCGGCGATGGAGGCTGTCGTAGGAGCCATCGGCGAGCATGGAATCCAGGGCCCGGTTGATCTCCGCCACCAGGGGTGAGCCCTTGGGCAGGGCGATGCCATAGAAGTCGGCGGTGAGGGGTTTCCCCGCGATCCGCACCCCTTGGAGCTTCGCTTCCCGGATGGCGTAGAGGGTGGCGGGCAGGTCGTTCACATAGGCCTCCACGTTGCCGTTGATCAGTTCCTGCAGGGCCAGGGGGGCGGCGTCGAACTGCACCACCGTGACGCCGGGTACGGCCTGGACGGCCTTGGCGCCGGTGGAGCCGATCTGCACGGCCACCTTGCGTCCCTTGAGGGCATCGAGGGAGACCAGATCCGGGCTGCCATCGCGCACGGCAATGGCCAGGCCGGCGGCGAAGTAGGGCCGGGAGAAGTCCACCGTCTGGGCCCGTTCCGCCGTGATCGTCATGGCACTGGCCGCCGCATCCAGATTGCGGGATTGCAGGGCTGGAATCAGGCCGGAAAACGGCAGCGCCACGAACTGGATCGGGTGGCCGCTGCGGCGGCCGATCTCCCGCATCAGCTCCACATCCAGGCCCGTGAGCTCGCCGGTGTCCGCCGCCTGCATTTCAAAGGGCGGGTAGGTGGGGTCCACGCCCACCTGCCAGGGGGTGTTGGCCCGGGCGGGCCGCAGGCCAATGCCGGTGCCGGACGCCAGCAGCAGTCCCACCATCACCAGCAGTCCCAGCAGCAGCCGGGTCCCCCTCCTCCCTACGGTGCGGTTCACGGCGTCCGATCTCTGTCGTGCTCCCGCCATGATCGTGAGTTCAGGGGCCGCCCCCGTGCTGGCCTGTCGAAATCTGCACAAGCGGTTCGCAGACCAGCCCGTGCTGCAGGGCGTCAGTGCCAGCTTCGCCAAGGGCGATGTGGTGTCCGTGATCGGCCCTTCCGGCTGCGGCAAGAGCACCCTGCTGCGCTGTCTGAACCGGCTGGAGCGGTTTGACCAGGGCAGCCTGGAGGTGATGGGCCGGGATTTGTCGGCCCGGCGCCTGCCCTGGGGTGAGCGCCGGCTGCTGCGCCGTCAGGTGGGCATGGTGTTCCAGCAGTTCAACCTGTTTCCCCACCTCTCGGTGCTGGACAACCTCACCCTGGCGCCCCACCGCATCCTCGGCTTGCCCCTGGCCGATTGCCGGCAGCGGGCGCGGCAGCAGTTGGCCCTGGTGGGCCTGGAGGATCGGGCCCACGCCTGGCCCCAGCAGCTCTCGGGTGGCCAGAAACAGCGGGTGGCGATCGCCCGCGCCCTGTGCATGGATCCGGCCGTGATGCTGTTCGACGAACCCACCAGCGCCCTCGATCCGGAGCTGGTGGGAGAGGTGTTGGCCGTGCTGCGGCGCCTGGCGGAGGCGGGCATGACCATGGTGGTGGTGACCCATGAGATGCGCTTTGCCCGGGAGGTGTCCAACCGGGTGCTGTTTCTCAACGAGGGCCGGGTGGAGGAGGAGGGTTCCCCCGATCAGGTGTTCACAGCGCCGCGGAGCGGGCGACTGCGCACCTTCTTGGGGCGCTTCGGCGTGTAGTCTTTTGAGCTGGCTTTTGCCAGAAGGGCACGCGCCCAACCCCAGACAGCAGGTTGCCTGTGTTGTCCGGTTCGCCGGCCAACCTTGTGTAAGTCCTGCCGAGGTGATCGCGACAGCTTTGGCGCCAGATCGGATTCGTCCGGACAGGTGGCAGAACAGGCAGCGGCCTCGAGCTGAACCTTTCCCATCCGGGGAAGCTTTGGCGTCCCGGGCCGCGTTCCCGGCTTGTTCCCCTGATCCGTTCCTTCCCTATGGGCCGCACTCTGGAGAACAAGCAACAGATCGTCGAAGAGCTCAAGGGGCTCCTCGGCGAGGCCGAAATGGCGCTGGTCCTCGATTTCAAGGGCCTGACCATCAAGGAGATGTCTGATCTGCGGACCCGTCTGCAGGCCAGCAACGGTGTGTGCAAGGTGACCAAAAACACCTTGATGCGCCGGGCCATTGATGGCGATAGCGCCTGGTCGAATCTCGATTCCCTGCTCACCGGCACCAACGCCTTCGTGCTCGTCAAGGGCGACGTGGGTGGTGCGGTGAAGGCCGTTCAGTCCTTCCAGAAGGACACGAAGAAGTCGGAAGTGAAAGGAGGCCTTTTCGAAGGTCAGCTCCTCTCCCAAGCCGAAATCAAGGCCATCGGGGATCTGCCCTCCAAGGAGGTGCTCATGGCCCAGATCGCCGGTGCGATCAATGCCGTGGCCACCAAGCTGGCTGTGGGCATCAACGAGGTTCCATCCGGTCTTGCCCGGGCGCTCAACCAGCACGCCGAATCCGGCGAAGGCTGATCGCATTCCGCGAGTTCGAGCTCCCTCGATCCGACTGTTCACAAACAGATCTGTTGCTGATTCCCAACCATGTCCGCTACTACCGACAAGATTCTCGAATCGCTGAAAACCCTTTCCCTGCTTGAGGCTTCCGAGCTCGTCAAGCAGATCGAAGAGGCTTTCGGCGTGTCTGCCGCCGCTTCCGCCGGCGTGGTGATGGCCGCAGCTCCCGCCGCTGCTGCCGAAGCCGTTGAAGAGAAGACCGAATTCGACGTCATGCTCGACAGCTTTGACGCCGCCGCCAAGATCAAGGTGCTGAAGGCCGTCCGCGAGGCCACCGGCCTCGGCCTGGGCGAAGCCAAGGCCCTGGTGGAAGGCGCTCCCTGTGCCATCAAGGAAGGCATCGCCAAAGGCGAAGCCGAAACCATCAAGAAGGCTGTGGAAGAAGCCGGCGGCAAGGTCACCATCAAGTGATCACTGGGCCCCTTGGGGCCCGTGCTTGTCCTGAATGCAGCCGGCCCCAAGGGGCCGGCTTTTTGCTGGGCGTGTGTTGGCCTCTGGCGCCTGCCTGGTTCCCGCCGGGCCAATAAAAAAGCCCCGCCGAAGGCAGGGCTCTGAGTTGGAACGATTCTGGGAGTCTGTCCTCGTTTCGACCCCGGAAGAGCGTTCCCACTCCTCACACGCTGTGACCTTAACGGCCTGGGTTGGGGAGGACGAGGTCGGCTCAGCCTGTCTGGCAACTGTCCCCTCTCTCTCTTTTTCTCTATCTGACAACGAGGACTCTGGGCAGCTGGCTCAGTCGCTGAAGGGAATCACTGGCAGGCGGATCGGCCCCCGGGCCACCAGGGTGCTGCCACCGGCCCGGGCTGGGCCCGGCAGGCTGGGTGGGGCCACCGGAGGCCGCAGGGCTACGGGGCTGCTGCCGCCCGCCTTGGCCAGCAGCTCTGGCAGGGGGCTGGGGTTGGCGAAGTAGATGTGGCTGAGGGTCTGGCTGTTGAACACCCGCCGCTGCAGGTCCCAGCCCGGCTCGAGGGCCAAGGCCACAAAGCCGTCCCGGTCCCGCAGGGGCACGCGCGCCCTGCCCACCACCAGCACCGTGGGATTGCTGGGGGTGCTCGCCTCCAGCCGCAGCTCGGTGCCGCTCTGGCGCAGTTGCAGCCGGTAGCGGCTGGCCAGATCCTGGTTCCCGATCCGCAGGGAATAGCCGTTGCTATCTAGATAGCGGCTGCAGATGCCGGTGAAGTTGAAGCGATTGAGGGCCGGGTCGACCAGGCCGTCAGGCCGTTGCTCCCAGCAGAGGGGCTGGGCCTGGATCTGCTCCAGCACCAGCAGGTTCCAGTCGCTGGGGCCCACCGGCCGGGCCAGCACCGCAAAGCGGCTGGCATCGAGGGGGCTGCTGTCGAACAGGTTGGCGGCACCGGCCCAGGGGGTGAGCAGGGCCAGCCCGGCGCCCGCCAGGGCCAGGTAGGTTCGACGCACGGCCTGGTCCATGGCTGGGGCGAGCACAACGGGCAGGTGTGTTCTTTAGCGAGCTTTCGGGAGTTGTCCAGTGGCGGCTGAGCCGGTGAGAGTGGTGGCGGCGGCCTGTGATGGCGCCTGCAGTGGCAATCCGGGGCCCGGGGGCTGGGGGGCGTTGCTGCGCTTCGACGATGGCTCGGTGCATGAACTGGGTGGGGCCGATCGCGCCACCACCAACAACCGCATGGAGCTGACGGCGGCCCTGGCCCTGTTGGAGGCCCTCAGGGAGCTGCCCCATGCCCCGGGGCTCGCGATCCGCACGGACAGCCGCTATCTGATCGACGGCTTCAGCAAGTGGATCCAGGGGTGGAAGCGCAAGGGATGGCGCACGGCCTCGGGTGGGGCGGTGCTCAACCGGGATCTGTGGGAGCAGCTGGATCAGGCCCGCCTGCCGGGGGTGGCGTTGGTGCATGTGAAGGGCCACAGCGGCGATCCCGACAACGACCGTTGCGATGCGATCGCCGTGGCCTTCTCCCGGGGCCAGATGCCGGCGATGGCGGCTGGCGAGGTGGTGGCCACCGCCCGGATGGAGGCCGATGTGCCGCCCTTGGAGCCGGTTGGTTCTGGCTCGGATGTGGCCCCGGCTCCGTTGCAGCAGCTGTTGAGCCGCCTCGAGCTGGCCGATCGGCTGGCCGTTCAGGGCTACGGCCTCAGCCTGGTGGAATTGGCCCAGCTGGTGGAGCAGCCGTTGCAGCAGCTGGAGCGGCGCAGCGGCCCCTGGCGCTGGCGCGACTGGCAGGTGCTGCCCCTCGAGGGGGGGCGCTGGCGTTTGGAACGGGACGCGGGAGGATTGGGCGATCGGGAGTGAGCGGCGGTTGATGGCGGAGACGGGCTCGGCAACCAGCACCGAGGCGCTCTACGGGCGGCTGGTGGGTCCGCTGCTGAGTCGGGACGACGGCGCCGATGCCGAGCAGCTCAGCCAGCTCACCCTCACGGCCCTGGCCCAGGCGTCGCTGCGCCGCCGCTGGCCCCTGGTGAGTGGGGCCCTGGCCGGCCTGGCCGCCGAGTTGCAGCGGCCCGATCCCCGGCTGGAGCAGACCCTGTTTGGCTGCCGCTTCCCCAATCCGGTGGGCCTGGCGGCCGGCTTCGACAAGAACGGCGTGGCGGCCGGGATCTGGCATCTGTTTGGCTTTGGCTTTGCCGAACTCGGCACCGTCACCTGGCACGGCCAGCCGGGCAATCCCAAGCCGCGCCTGTTCCGTCTGGCGGCGGAGCGGGCGGCCCTCAACCGGATGGGCTTCAACAACGACGGCGCCCAGGCCCTGCGCCGCACCCTGGAGCGCCAGCAGCTGCCGGCCCCTGGCCGGCGCCCCGCCGTGCTCGGCATCAACCTCGGCAAATCGAAGATCACCTCCCTGGAGCTGGCCCCCGACGACTACGCCTCGTCGCTGGAGCTGCTGGCCCCCCTGGCCGACTACGCCGTGATCAACGTGAGCTCACCGAACACCCCCGGCCTGCGGGAGCTGCAGGAGGAAACCCTGCTGCGGCGCCTGGTGGAGCGGCTGCGGCGCCTGCCCGCCTGTCCGCCCCTGCTGGTGAAGATCGCCCCCGACCTGGAAGACGACGCCATCGATGCCATCGCCCGCATGGCCTACGAGGAGGGGCTGGCGGGGGTGATCGCCGTGAACACCAGCCTCAACCGTTTCGGGCTGGAGCAGCGGCGCCTGAGCCAGACCGGCCGCACGTTGGCGGAAGAGGCCGGCGGCCTCAGTGGCGCCCCCCTGCGCTGTCGGGCCCTTGAGGTGTTGCGGCGCTTGCGGGCCACGGCCGGTCCCGCCTTGCCCCTGGTTGGGGTGGGAGGTGTCGACTCGGCGGAGAGCGCCTGGGAGCGGATCACCGCCGGCGCCTCGCTGGTGCAGCTGTACACCGGCTGGATCTATGGGGGGCCGGTCCTGGTGCCCAGGATTCTCGAGGGCTTGGGCAGCCAACTCGACCGCCATGGATTAGCCCACCTTGGTGAAGCTGTTGGCTCGGGACTGGCCTGGCGCTGAAACTTCGGTAAGTTTGCCTAAAGCAATGGATCAGACCTTTGGTACTGGCGGGAATCCAGGACAAATGGCGGCCCCTCCGTGCCCAGCTGTTCCCCACGGTGGTGATGATCGACCTGTCCGATCACGTGGTGATCGGACAGTCGGTGAAGCGTGGTAAGGCCGTAGAGCCGACTCTTCGTTACCCCCGTCCGATCTGGACAGCCCCCATCCCGGCCCGTACCTGCCGCGATGGCATGCCGTACCTCCGGGATGCGGTGGGTGATTTTCTGGGCGATCTGCTCCTCGAGCATGGGGGAATCGACGCCCAGCTGGTGGTGTCCTTGCCGCGCTCGGCCTCCCATTGGCGCGTTGTGGACTGGCCTGACAACCAGCAGCCGGGAGATTCGGTGGAGGATCTGCGCGAACTCAACCCGGATCTGGGCTGGCCCTTCTCCCTCGAAGCGGCCTATCTGAACGTGCAGCCCCTACCCGGCCGGCCCTCCAGTTCCCTGGTGGTCGCGGCAGAGCGCTCGGTTGTCGAGGCCTGGGTGGAGGTGTTCGCGATTGCGGGTGGCACCCTGCAGCATCTGCTGCCGCACCAGGTGTGTCAGATGTGGGGCATCCAGGAGCAGTTGGCGGCGACCCCCGCCCACACCCTGGTGGCGTTGCTCCAACCCTTGGATCAGCGGACCAACCTGATCATCTGGAGGCAGGGCGTGCCTGAATTCGAGCGGATGTTGCCCAGCGACATGGCGGAGCTGATCCCAGCGTTGCAGCGGTGTCTGGAGTTTTATCGCAGCCAATTGGCCCCCCAGGCTTCCCTGCGGTTGTTGCTGGCCGAACCGCTGCCGGATCTTGAGTCGCTGGAGCAGGCCCTCGGCCTGGAAGCCGAGTTGATCGATCGGGATGGCTTCGGTTCCTTGGCCCTGCAGGGGCTCTCGACCCTGGAGCTGGCCCAATGACTTCCACCCCAAGCAACACCCCGTTCGACCTCCTGCGCGAAAAACGCGAGGAGTTGAGTCTTCCCGATCCCGTTGGGGTTTCCGTTCAAGGGCGCCAGCGGCTGGTTCAGGGTGTGGCGATCGGCGCCACGTTGATCGGGATCTCCCTGGGCGTCACGGCCTTGGTGTTCCTGCGCTCGATGATGGTGACCGCCGCGATTGACCGTCTCAGCACGGTGGAGGCGGAGGTGCAATTGTTTGAAACCCAGCTCACGGCTGCGAAAACCAAGCTTCAGGGCATTGACAAGGCCAACGGCGATCTGGTGAAGGGCCTGATTGCGGTGCGCTCCGGCTCGGCGGTGTTGCGCGATCTGCAGACCCGGGTGCCGGAGGGGATCCAGCTCACCGCGGCCAATGAGGAGGGATCCGGATACCGCCTCAAGGGCTCCTCTCGCGATCCCCAGGCCTTTGCCCGGATTAATGCCTTCCAGCTCCAGTTGAAGCGCTCCCCCCTCGTCGATCCCAACGGAGTGACGATGGTCAAAGCTTCCCGCGGGGCCGATGCCGCCAGTCCAGCTCCGGCAACGCAGGGACCGGTCGTCGGACCGGTGAATTTTGAAATGGTTG